>JAJUJN010000002.1 GCA_029265335.1 Alcaligenaceae bacterium | reverse complement strand
GGTGAGCACTTGCGCCGGGCTGAGTTGCTCGCCGTTGATGGCCACGATATCGCCTTTCTCGTAGGTGAGATCGATATATTCGGGGGTGTCGGGCGCATCTTCAGGGGCGACAGTCCAGCGCCACATGGATTCTTCGGCTTCAGCCTTGGGGTCTTCAAGGTGACGCCCCTCAAAACTGATATGAAGCATATTGGCGTCCATCGAGTAGGGCGCGCCACCTTGCTTGTGCTTCATGTCGATTTCGATGTTGGCGGCTTCGGCGTACGCCAGCAGCTTTTCGCGCGAAAGCAAATCCCACTCGCGCCAGGGAGCGATCACTTTGATACCTGGCTCAAGCGCGTAATAGCCCAGCTCGAAACGAACCTGGTCGTTGCCTTTGCCGGTGGCGCCATGCGACACGGCATCGGCGCCCACTTGCCGCGCGATTTCGATCTGTCGTTTTGCGATCAGCGGGCGGGCGATGGAGGTGCCCAGCAGATACTCGCCTTCGTACACCGCATTGGCGCGGAACATGGGGAAGACGAAATCGCGCACGAACTCTTCGCGCAGGTCGTCGATGAAGATGTGTTCGGGCTTGATGCCGAACTTGAGCGCCTTGGTGCGGGCCGGTTCGAGCTCGTCGCCCTGGCCGATGTCGGAGGTGAACGTGACCACTTCGCATTGATAGGTGTCTTGCAGCCACTTCAGGATGACCGAGGTGTCCAGACCGCCCGAATAGGCGAGGACAACCTTTTTGACTTCACTCATGTAAGGTTCCGTAACGAATAAATGGCAAGGAGCGCTGTGACGGGCAGCGGCGGGCCGTGACAGGATTGGGGCGATTGTAACGCCTGAATCGCTGGAATCAGGTTTGTGGCCCGAGCACGAGGAACTCCATCAACGCTTTTTGAACGTGCAGCCGATTCTCGGCTTCGTCCCACACCACGCTCTGCGGGCCGTCGATCACGTCGGCAGCCACTTCCTCACCGCGATGCGCCGGCAAACAATGCATGAAGAGGGCATTGGGCGCGGCCAGGTCCATCATTTCCATAGTCACACACCAATTGGCAAACGCTTTGCGTCGAATTTCGTTTTCGTCTTCGTAGCCCATGCTGGTCCACACATCGGTGGTAACGAGGTCGGCGCCTTTGCAGGCTTCGAAGGGATCATCGAACACTTGAAGGTGACGAGCGGGAATTTGCCTGATACGTGCTGCATCGAGTTGGTAGCCCGGCGGGGTGGACACATGCACCTTGAAGTCGAGCAGCTCGGCCGCCTGCAACCAGGTGTAGGCCATATTGTTCGCGTCGCCGATCCAGGCGACAGTGCGCCCTTCGATGGTGCCGCGATGCTCGATATAGGTAAAGATGTCGGCCAGGATCTGGCACGGATGGAATTCGTTGGTGAGCCCGTTGATAACAGGCACGCGAGAATGCGAAGCGAAACGCTCGATGCGGGTTTGCTCGAACGTGCGGATCATCACCAGATCCACCATGCGCGACACCACCCGGGCGGTGTCTTCGATAGGCTCGCTGCGGCCGAGCTGGCTGTCGGTGGTGGTGAGGTGGATCACCGATCCGCCCATTTGATACATGCCCGCTTCAAACGACACGCGCGTGCGCGTGCTTGCCTTTTCGAACACCATGGCGAGCGTGCGGTCGTGCAGCGTGCGATGGGGTTCGTAACGCTTGAAGCGATCTTTGATGAGCTTGGCGCGTTCGAGCAAATAGAGAATTTCTTTGCGGTTGAAGTCGCGGAACTGCAGAAAATGCCGCAAGGGGCCGGGTAGGGATGTGGTCATGGTGGTCTCCGGCATGGCGAATATCAGGGCTTGCCCGAGAGAAAGTTCTGGATGACTGGCACCAGCCGGCTCACGATTTCGTCGGCTTCGTCGGTTTGCAGAATGAGCGGCGGCAAGAGGCGCACCGTGCGCTCCCGCGTGACGTTCACCAGCAAGCCGGCGTCGAGCGCCAGGCGCGGAATGGTGGGGCAGGGGCGGTTCAGCTCCACGCCCAACATGAGGCCGCGGCCGCGCACTTCAATCACACCCTCGGTACTGGCCAAGGCCTGCTCGAGCTGTTGTTTGAGGTAGGCGCCGGTTTCGTGGGCGTTCTGCAGCAGGTTTTCGTCGGCCATGGTTTGCAGCACGGTGAGTGCCGCATGACATACCAGCGGGTTGCCGCCAAACGTGGTGCCATGGCTGCCGGGCGTGAAAACGTTTGCCGCGCGGCCGGCCATGACGGTGGCCCCGATGGGCACGCCGCCGCCCAGCCCTTTGGCGAGGGTCATGACGTCGGGCTTGATGTCGGCCCATTGATGGGCAAACCATTTGCCGGTGCGCCCAATGCCGGATTGAACTTCGTCGATCATGAGCAGCCAACCGCGCTCATCGCAGAGCCGGCGCACGGCGCGCAGGTACTCGAGATCGGCAGGGCGTATGCCGCCTTCGCCCTGGAGCGTTTCGAGCAGCACGGTGTTGACGCGGGGGTCGGCTTTGGCCGCTTGCTCGATGGCGTTGATATCGTTGAACGGCACCTGTATGAAGCCACTGGGCATGGGCGTGAAGCCTTCACGCGCCTTGGCGCTGCCGGTGGCCGCCAGGGTGGCCAGGGTACGCCCGTGCCAGGACGACTCCATGGTAATGATGTGGGCTTCGGGGTTGCCGTTTTTGTGGCCGTAAAGACGAGCGAGCTTGATGGCGGCTTCGTTGGCCTCGGAACCCGAGGACGAGAATACGACCTCTTGCATGCCGGACAGCTCGACGATGCGTTGGGCCAGGGCTGCCTGCTGCGGAATCTCGTAGAGATTGGACACGTGCAGCACTTTGGCAGCCTGCTCGCTGATGGCTTGCACCAAGCGCGGATGGGCATGACCCAAGCCGGAAACCCCGATGCCAGAGAGAGCGTCGAGATAACGTCGGCCCTCGGTGTCCCACAACCAAACTCCCTCGCCATGGGAGAAAGCGACCGGTAAACGGGCGAAAACGTTGGACAGAACCGAGGACATGCCAGCAACTCCAGCGGAAAACCTAATGAAAAAGGGCAATACAGAAAGCTATAGCCCAGAAAACGACGGCCGGCTCGTTGCCGCCGCTGAGCGGGGCAGCGTGATTCCGACCGAAACTCCTATGATACTTGAGATTGCGCGCTCCACACGTGGTGCAAGAGGGTGAGATATAGGCTCAGCCGGTGTTGCGCAGGCCAGCCGCCACGCCGTTGATCGTCATGTGCAATCCATTGCGTTCGCGCACGTCGAGCTCCTCACCGGCCTCCCGGCTTTGGCGGTGACGCTGCAGCAATTCGATCTGCAAGTGATTGAGCGGGTCGATATAGGCGGTGCGGTTGCGCAGCGATCGCGCGAGCTGGGGCTGATTCTCGAGTAGATGGTTCTGTTCAGTGAGTTCCTGCACCACCTGCACCGTGCGCTGCCATTCTTCGCGTATCTGGCCAAAGATGCGGTCGCGCAGCGCTTCGTCGGTCACCAAACTGGCATAACGCGACGCAATGGCGAGGTCGGTTTTGGCCAAGACCATCTCGAGGTTCGACAGCAGATTGCGAAAGAAGGGCCAGTCGTTCCCCATTTGGCGCAGGGTGCTCAGGCGAGCCGCGCGCTGCGCAGGATCGGCATCCAGCCATTCGGTGATGGCGGTGCCAACGCCGTACCAGCCGGGGAGCAGCAAGCGGCACTGCGCCCACGAAAAGCTCCAGGGAATCGCGCGCAAGTCTTCGATGCGGGCGCCGGCCTTGCGAGAGGCGGGGCGAGAGCCAATGTTGAGGGCTGCAATCTCGTTGATGGGTGTGGACGCAAAAAAGTACTGCGCGAAATCGGGGGTGTCATACACCAGGGCGCGGTAGGCATCGCGCGCCCGAATCGAGAGTTGCTGCATCAATTCGCCGTATTGCTCGAGGGCCACATCTTCATCGGCCGCACTGGCCGCCGAAAGGCTGGCCTGCAACGTGGCCGACACCAGCAACTCGAGGTGCCAGCGGCCGGTCTGGGCTTCGCTGTACTTGCTGTAGATCACTTCACCTTGCTCGGTGAGTCGCAACTGACCAGCCACCGTGGCGGGCGGTTGGGCCAGGATGGCGTCGTAACTCGACCCACCGCCGCGTCCCACCGTGCCGCCGCGGCCATGAAACAGGCGCAGGCTGACTTCACGTTCACCAAACACAGCCACGAGCTCGCGTTCACACTGATAAAGCGCCCAACTCGAGGTGAGAATGCCACCATCTTTGTTGCTGTCGGAATAGCCCAGCATGACTTCCTGGAGATCGTTCTGGCTCACTCGCACGCGTTCCCGCACCTCGGGCAAATCGAGCCAGCTGGCCATGATGGCCGGCCCATTCTCGAGGTCTTCGATGGTTTCGAAGAGTGGCACCACCATCAGACCTTCGTCGGGGCTGGGCGAGTTGCCGGGCTTGATCAGGCCGGATTCCTTTTGCAGCACCAGAACCTCGAGCAGATCCGAAAGGGTTTCGGTGTGAGACACCACGCTTTGTCGGATCAGCTCCTTGCCAAAGCGCTGGCGCAGCCGGTGGGCAGTCTGGAGGATCGCAAGCTCGCGGGTGGTTTCCGCCGAATAATCGAGCCAGGGTGAGAGCAACGGCCGGGTTTGGCGCAGTTCGGCGCAGAGCAGTTCCAACCGTTGGTCTTCGGGGAGCGTGGAGTAATCGGGTGTGACACCGGCCACGGCCAGCAGCTCGGTCAGCACCCGCTCGTGCACATCGGAGCTCTGGCGCAAGTCGATGGTGGCCAGGTGAAAGCCGAACACGGCCACAGCGCGCGTCAAGGCTGCCATGCGCAAGCGGTAGATCGGTGTGGCTTTTTGAGCGATCAGGGCGCGAGCAACGATTTCGAGATCTTCTGCGAGCATTCTCGCGTTGGCGTAGGGTTCTGCCGCTTTGGCTGGCCGTGGTCCCGGGTTGAAGCCCACCAGTTCCTGAGCCGTGGCGGCCAGACGAGCATAAACGCCAATCAGGGCGCGCCGATACGGTTCATCAACCCGATGCGGCGAGGTGTCCGGCGAGCGTGCCGCGAGCTCTCGCAGATCGGTAGGCGTGGGGCCGAGCAGCGCGCTCAACGATAGTTCCGCACCCAGATCATGCAGTTCTTCGAGGTAAAACTCGAACGCGGTGATGGCTTGCTGACGAGCGGCATGCTCCAGCGTGTGCTGATCGACATTGGGGTTGCCGTCGCGATCGCCGCCGATCCAACTGCCCATGCGCAAAAATGGCGGCAGAGGCTCGGGGGGCGGACCGAAGGGCGAGCTCTCGGGTTGGGCCTGGAGCCATTCGGCCATATCGGCATACAGGGCTGGAATCTGGCGCAGAAAGGTTTGCCGGTAGAACGTGAGCGCATTCTCGATTTCGTCGGCTACCTGCAAGCGGGTATTACGCAGCAGGCGCGTTTGCCAGAGGGTCGTGATGCGACCCAGGAGGGCACGCTGCAGGCGTTGTTCTTCGTCTGCCGTAAGGGGCTGATCGCGCTGGGGCAGCAAGCCGGCAATGGCGTGGTGATTGTCGAGCGTGCTCTTGCGCTGCACTTCGGTGGGGTGAGCGGTGAGAACCGGCATCAGGCAGGCATCCTCAAGCAGCTTGCGGATCGCGTGATGGTCGTGCCCTTGCTCGATCAACTGGCTGATCGTGTGCCGCACTGAACCGCGTTCGGCGGTGGAGTCGGTCAATTGACGTTGCCGCCGCTGGCGATGCTGGTCGTGGTCTTCGGCGATATTCGACAGCTGCAGAAAATAGGTGAAGGCGCGCACCACCAAATTCACTTGCTCTTGCGACAGCCCTTCGAGGATTTGGTTGAGGGCGAGCGCCGCTACCGGGTCGTTGTCACGGCGAAAGGCCACGGCGTTCTGCCGAATCGATTCGATCGTATCGAACATTCCCTGGCCTTCGTGGGCGTGGATGACTTCGCCCAGCAGGCGTCCCAGCCAGCGAATGTTCTCGCGCAAAGCGCGGTCGGTATCGGCGTGCTGCTCTGGGTGGGAACTGTGGGGCATTCGGGTCTCCAGCTTTCAACTTGTGCGTAGCGAGGGCACTCGGGAGCTGTTGCAACAGCGTTCGGTGTGCCTTGTTTGTCCGGGATCATAACCGGGCTTCCCCCTCGGCCGCGCAGGCACCTGAAGCCGCTGTGAGCTGCATCGCGCTGTAGGGCTGCATCGTGACGTGAGAACCGAGGCTAGGCGATATACTTGGACGGTGAATGGGATTGAGTGGGCCCTAGTTGATTTTCCAGAAGGGCGTCATGAATCGATCAAATGCAGCTGGCACCGGGTCGGGCGTGCACCATTGGGTGCTTCGCAAGAACTGCTCGTTCACCCCTCGTCAGGTGCTTTATTTCTATCTGTCGCTCACCGCGGTCAGCATCAGCATCGCGCTGTGGTTCACCTGGCGCGGGCTGTGGCTGGTGTTGCCCTACGCCGTGGTCGAGAACCTGGTGCTGGCCATCGCCCTTATCGTGTATGCCCGGCACGCACTCGATCGCGAGTGCGTGTGGCTGCACGACGGCCATATTCGAGTGGATGTCATTCGCGGCGACCGAATAACGCAATATCGCTTTCCGGCCAACTTTACTCACCTCGAATGGCGCGGCAAGCGTGGCGACATTCTCTGGCTGCGGCACGGCCATCAAGAGGTGCGTGTGGGTAGCTTTCTGACTCCGCGCGGGCGCCGCCGGTTTGCCTTCGAGCTGCAGCGGGCGCTGCGTCTGCAGTCGGCACCGCCAACGGGGGCCCAGGCTTCAGGCCTGTCGCCTGAGATGGCGCACTCGCAAACCTGAGGCAAACAGCGTGGCAAAGTAAAGGGCGGCGGCAGCGCCAACCACCGCCAGCAGCACTGCTGCCCGCCAGAGCGGCTGAGCCTGTAGAGCGAGCCAATCGATACGTCCATCCAGCCACCACAAACCTACGCCCATCACGAGCAAGCCCGCGATCATGCGCAAGGTAAATATGAGCCAGCCGGCGCCCGGCTGATAGATGCCACGTTGCAGCAGCCCGCGCAGCAGCAGCAGAGCGTTGACGCATGCTGCCAGACCGATCGAGAGCGCCAGACCGTTGTGTCCTAATGCAGGCACCAGCACTAGGTTAAGACATTGCGTGATCACCAAAACCCCAATGGCGATGCGCACCGGGGTGCGGATATCCTGCCGGCCGTAAAAGCCCGGTGCGAGAATCTTCACACTGAGCAAACCTACCAGCCCTACGGCATAAGCCATGACGGCGGTCTGGGTAGCCGACACATCTGAAGCCACAAAAGCCCCGTAATGAAAAAGCGTTGCCACCAGGCCGTCAGCCAGCAAGGCCAGACCGAGTGCAGCGGGTAGGCCGGTGAGCAACATGAGGCGCAGCCCCCAGTCGAGCAGATGGCTGTAACCCCGGGTGTCTTCCGCGGCAAAGGCGCGCGACAGGCTGGGCAGCAGAACGGTGCCCAAGGCCACGCCCAGCAAAGCGGTGGGAAACTCCATCAGTCGATCAGCGAACGAGAGCCAGGTGACACTGCCCGGCGTGAGCCAGGTGGCGATGTTGGTGTTGATGATGATGGAAATCTGCGCTACCGACACGCCGATTGTGGCCGGCACCATCTGACGCAGGATGCGTTGTACGGTGGGGTCGCGCCAGGCGGTGCCCACTTGGAGGTTCCAGCGCGGTGTGAGCCCCAGACGCCGCAAGGCGGCCCATTGCACGGCCAACTGCGCCAGGCCGCCGATCATCACGCCTACGGCCAGCGCGTAGATGGGCGGATCGAAATACGCCACGAGCCCGATGCTGGCGCCGATCATGGCGAGATTCAGCAAAACGGGGGTAAACGCGGGCACGGCGAAGCGCTGCCAGGTGTTCAGCACGCCCGAGGCAAAGGCGATGAGCGACATGCAAACGATGTAGGGGAACATCACGCGCGTCATCCATACCGCGGCCGCGAAGTCGTCGGCGCGGGCGCTGTCGCGCAGCCCGCTGCCGACCAGGGTCACCACCACAGGCGCCGCCACGATCCCGATCAGAGTGACCGCCATGAGGGCCAGAGTGAGCAGCAGGGCAACTCGATCGAGCAGAGGGCGTACTCCGTCATCGCCGTGATCGTGCCGGACGGCGCCCAAGATGGGTACGAAGGCCTGGGCGAAAGCGCCTTCGGCAAACAGCCGGCGCAACAGATTGGGGATTCGAAACGCCACCCAGAAGGCGTCGGTGAGAGGCCCGGCGCCAAAGGCGCGAGCAATAAGAATGTCGCGCACCAGACCGGTGATGCGCGACAAAAGGGTAAGGCCGCTGATCGTGGCCGAGGAACGCAGCAAACTCATGACGAAGGCGTGGACCGGCCCCGGATCGCACAGTGCTGGCGCACCTCAGGGGCCGTAACGGCACGGCCGGCAGCCGGCATGTCCTTCCTTACTTGGGTGCCATGCGAATGGCGCCATCGAGACGGATGGTTTCGCCATTGAGCATTTCGTTGGTGATGATCTGGTTCACCAGCTTGGCGTAGTCGTGGGGCGTGCCCAAGCGAGAGGGGAAAGGAATGCTGGCAGCGAGGGAATCCTGAACCTCTTGGGGCATGCTGTCCATCATGGGCGTGCGGAAGATGCCGGGAGCGATGGTGACACAGCGGATACCGACCTTGGCGAGATCGCGAGCGATCGGCAAGGTCATGCCCACCACACCCCCTTTTGAGGCCGAATAGGCAGCCTGGCCGATCTGGCCGTCGTAGGCGGCTACCGATGCAGTATTGATGAGCACGCCGCGCTCGCCGGTGGGCTCGGGCTCGTTCTCGCCCATGGCGGCCGCGGCCAGGCGAATCATATTGAAGGTGCCTACCAGGTTCACCATGATGGTTTTCTGGAAGAGGTCGAAGGGGTGCGGGCCGCTCTTGCCCACGGTGCGGTGTGCGGTAGCGATACCGGCACAGTTCACCAGGCCGAAGACAGGACCCAGCTCGCGCGCCTTGGCCACCACCGCTTGGGCGTCTGCCTCGGCGGTGACGTCGCAATGCACGAATACCTGATTGAGCTCGCTCGCCAGCGCCTGGCCGAGCTCATCTTGAATGTCGGCGATGACAACTTTCGCGCCGTTCTCGCTGAGCATGCGTACGGTGCCGGCGCCCAGGCCAGAGGCACCGCCGGTAACGATGAAAACCTTGTTGGCGATATCCATGAAGTTTCCTTGTAGTGGGTGACTGATGACTTGGGGGGTTCAGCTGAGGGCGGCGAAGAGCCGTGCCTTGATGTCTTCGACCGAGCCCACGCCTTCGATCCGCTTATATTGCGGCGCCTTGCCAGGTTCGGCTGCAGCCCACTCGCGGTAGTAGTCGATCAAGGGACGGGTTTGCTCGCGATACACCTCGAGCCGCTTGCGCACAGTGACTTCTTTGTCGTCGTCACGTTGCACCAGGGGTTCGCCGGTGATGTCGTCTTTGCCCTCGACTTTGGGTGGGTTGTGCTTGATGTGATACGTGCGGCCACTGGCAGGGTGCATGCGGCGCCCGCTCATGCGCTCGATGATTTCCTCTTCGGGCACATCCACTTCGATCACGTAGTCGAGGCCGATGTTGGCTTCGCGCAGGGCGTCGGCCTGGGGGATGGTACGCGGAAAGCCGTCGAACAGATAGCCGTTTGCGCAATCCGGTTGCTTGAGACGATCTTGCACCAGCCCAATGATGATGTCGTCGGGCATCAGGCCGCCGGCATCCATCACCTGTTTGGCTTGTTGCCCCAGCGGTGTGCCGGCCTTGACGGCCGCGCGCAACATGTCGCCGGTGGAGATCTGCGGAATTTTGTAGTGCTCACACAGAAATGCAGCCTGGGTGCCTTTGCCGGCGCCCGGCGCGCCAAGGAGGATGAGACGCATGTGGGTTGTCCTATGCGGAAATGAGAAGGGAAAGCGGAGCGAAGAGAAGCGACTGACGCCAGTAGCAAAGAGCCGCGTGTGCGCATTTCTTGTTGGGTTTTTCGCTCCGGTAACAAATTTGGTTCAAACCGTTAAGCATTGCACGAGCGGCGGGGATCGGTCAAATGCCGAATGGCCGCACGGAGGTGCCTGAGTTCACTCGCGCTGTTGAAAAACGGCCCGTACGCGTTCCAGATCCTCCGGGGTATCGACACCGCGCGCGGGCGGCCACGGGCTGTCGTGCACCACGATGGTGTGGCCGTGCTCAAGCAGCCGTAACTGTTCCAGCGATTCAATGGCCTCCAGGCGACCTCGAGGCAAGAGGGGGAAGCTGCGCAAAAAGCCCGCCCGGTAAGCGTAAATACCAATATGCAGACGCGCCGGCAAGTTGGGGGGAAGGGTGTGCGGGTGTTCGGCCAGATGATCTCGTGCCCAGGGGATGGGTGCCCGCGAAAAGTACAGGGCTCGGGCCTGTGCATCGCAGACCACTTTCACGGCTGCCGGGTCTACCAGGGTGTCGTAATCGCTGATGGGGCATGCCGCGGTGGCGGCTGCGGCATCGGGATGACGTTGCAGACATTGAGCGACAGCGGCAATCAGTTGCGGTTCGATCAGCGGCTCGTCGCCCTGGACGTTCACGATGATGTCGTCGTCGGGCCAGCCGTGCCGTTGGCACACTTCCGCCAGTCGATCGGTACCACTGGGGTGGTCGGTGCGCGTCAGTTCAGCCTCAAAGCCATGATGCTGCACAGCCTCGGCGATGTCGGTGCTGTCGGTGGCTACGCAGACGTGTACCGCACCACTGGCGCGGGCTTGTTCGGCAACCCGAACCACCATGGGTCGGCCTGCCAGGTTGGCCAGGGCCTTATTGGGCAAGCGGGTGGAGGCGGCGCGTGCGGGAATCACCACTCGCCAACCGGTCGCGACCTCGGTCATGGCGTGGGAATGTCGTCGTTGGTGATAACCGGGTCGTCGAGATCGCGGGCGGCCGATTCCAGCATGATCGGAATACCATCGCGCACCGGATACGCCAGGTGATCGGCTTGGCAGACGAGCTCCTGGTTTTGGCGCTCGAAGCGCAATTTGCCCTTGCAGATGGGGCAAACGAGGATGTCAAGCAAACGTGGATCCATGGGACACCGGCGAGTTAGGGGTGGGTGGTGCCGCCCGCAGACGTGCATCCAGCCAGTTCACAAAATTGGGGTCGTCGAATTGGGCCGTGACAGGCACACGCCACAGGCGACGGTCGTTCAGCCTTTCGCATTTTACGGCGTCTTTGTCGGTGATCAGAATGATATCGGCCTCAAGCTCGCCGAGTAGCTGGGCCGGGATGGGCGCATGATCGGCCAGCGCGACGGTAGACGCGAGAGGTAAGCCGAGGGTTCGCAACATGCCAAAGAAACGCTGAGGTTGGCCGATACCCGCAATGGCGATGATGCGAGAGGCGTTTGCCGCCAATGCTGCCAACTCGAGTTGATGACCGTCGTGCAAGCGCACTGCCTGGCCGGGCGCCAGGTGCATGTTGACCCGACGCACGCCGTGCGGAGATTCGGCCGCTGCCGTCGCCGACGATACGCTTGCACTCGGTGCATGAGGCTTGGCGGGTGTGCTTTGATGGTTGACGATGGCCGCCACCTTCTGTAACCGCTCCGGGGGTTCGCGCAAGGGGCCAGCCGGCAGGAGACGACCGTTGCCGACACCGCGTTCGTCCTGCACCACCAGCTCCACATCGCGGCCCAGGGCCAGATGCTGCAGCCCGTCGTCGGCCAGGATCACATCGACTTCAGGATGAGCGAGGCACAAGGCCGCGGCCGCTCGGGCCCGGCGGCGATGCACGGCCACTGGCACGCCGGTGGCCAGGGCGATCAGCGCGGGCTCGTCGCCGAATTCTTCGGCAGCCAGCCGCCCCGTTCCAATTTTGGGCTCATCGACCGCTCCCGCTTTAGCGCCATAGCCTCGGCTGATCACGCCTGGGCGCCAACCCAGCGTGCGCAGGGCTTGCACCAGCGCTATCAGCGTGGGTGTTTTGCCGGTGCCCCCGACATAAATGTTGCCTACCACCACCACAGGAACCTGTGCCCAGTGCGTGCGCAGCCATTGGCGTTGGTATGCCGTACGGCGCAAGCGCTGCACGCCACGGTTGAGCCAGGCGAGCGGTAGCAGCAGCTGGCTCAACCAACCTCGGGTTTGCCAGTGTCGATGCAACCAGTGGGTGAAGCGAAGTTGGGTGGACTGGGAGTTGGGGCGAACCATGTCGACTCAGGGGTTCTGGGGTTGCCGAGCCGCGAAGCTCACGCGCTCCAGACCCACGCGGCTTGATGCTTGCATGACATCGATCACCACTTGGTGCTGAGCCTGTGCGTCGGCATAGATCACCAGCAGTGGCGGTTCGTCGAAACTGCGAGTGGCGAGGCGAAGGGCGGCATCGAGGGTGGTCTGGCTACCGGCAAGCGGACGCCCAGCCACGGCCAGCTGGCCTTGAGCGTCGATTTCGACGGCCAACTCGGCAGGGGGTGTGGCCGCCACGCTGGCGCTGGCGGGCAACTCTACGGCCAAGGCGCTGACGCGGGTGAAGGTGGTGGTGGCCGTGAGAAAAATCAGCATCACCAGCAAGACATCAATCAACGGAACCAGATTGATCTCCGGCTCCTCGTGATGGGTTTGGCGGACAAAGCGCATCAGTAGCTGTCTCGGGGGTTGGTACTACGCGGCCCGGGTAACGCATTCAACAGTCGGCTGGCCATGCTTTCCATCTCCATGACGTAATCGTTCACCCGCGAGCGGTACCAGCGTTGAAAGATGACCGCCGGGATAGCGATAAGAATACCCAAGGCAGTGTTATACAGGGCGATGGAAATGCCGCGCGCCAATTGCGCCGGATCGCTGCCCGTGGGCGACCAAGCCGCGAAGATCTCGATCATGCCGATAACGGTGCCGAACAAGCCCATGAGCGGGGCCACTGCGGCAATGGTGCCCAAGCCCCCAAGGTAGCGACCCAGTTCGTGGGCAACGCGGCGTCCGGTATCCTCGAGAGCGGCAACTGCCTCGGCACGTGGCCGGTGGCGGAAGCGAAGCCCTGTGGCCAGAATCTGGCCAAGAGGTGAGTGCTGATCGAGTCGGTCCAGAAGGTCTGCGCCCAATTCGGGCCTGCGAGCGAGGCTCTGGGCTTCGGCCAGCAGCTCGCGTGGCATCACCCGGCTGCGGCGCAGGCTCAAGCCGCGTTCAATAACGAGAGCCACCGCGAGGATCGATGTGGCCAACAATGGCCAGATAGGCCAGCCGGCGGCATGGATAATATCGAGCATGATAGGTGCCTGAAAACGAAGCCCGCAGTGTAGCTGCATGCGCAGTTGGCTGCTATCCACAAAATCTGTGGATAACTCTGTGCTTAACTCGAGGCTTCCCAAGGGCTTACGTTGCTCGCGCTGGCTGCCTTTTTTTAAGGCAGCTAAGCTTATGTAAAAACATTCAATGAAATCAATGGTTTGCGACGATCTTGCTTGGCTTCCCGCCTATGTCATCCTTGTGGGTGACTTGACATCCTCGTCTCATTCTTGTGGACAGGTCTTGGTCCTGACGGAGCTGGCATGCACCCTATGAGCCCTACAGGCGCAGAATCTGGCGCTGAAACTGTCCTTGCGGTTCGTCAGCTCAATCGCGCGGTGGCCGAGGTGCTGGAGCATGGGTTTGGCCTCCTTTGGGTGCGCGGCGAAGTCTCGAACTTTGTGAGAGCGGCTTCCGGGCATTGGTATTTTTCATTGAAAGACGACGCCGCCGCCGTGCGTGCGGTGATGTTTCGCGGTCGTGCTGCACACGTGGGCTTCGTGCCCAAAGTTGGCGACGAAGTCGAAGTGCGGGCACGGGTTGGTCTCTACGAGCCGCGCGGTGATTTTCAGCTGCAAGTGCAGCAGATGAGGCGAGGGGGGCAGGGGAGCCTTTTTGAAGCCTTCCTGCGCCTTAAGCAACGCCTCACCGACGAAGGGCTCACGGCCATGGAGCGCAAGCGTCAGCCGCCGGCGATGCCGCGCGGCATCGCCGTGGTGACGTCGTTGCGCGCCGCAGCCCTGCGTGATGTGCTCTCCACCTTGGCGCGCCGAGCGCCGCATATCCCCGTCACGATCTTTCCCGCCTCTGTACAGGGCGCGGAGGCTCCGGCGCAGTTGATAGCGGCCCTGTCGGCCGCGCAACGCTCGGCGGTGGCCGACGTGATTTTGCTGGTGCGGGGCGGCGGCAGTATCGAAGACCTCTGGGCTTTCAATCACGAGGGCCTGGCCCGCGCGATCGTGGTGAGCTCGTTGCCCGTCGTCTGCGGAGTGGGGCACGAGAGCGATTTCACCATTGCCGATCTGGTGGCCGATGTGCGGGCGCCTACGCCCACCGCTGCGGCCGAGCTGGCCTGCGTGGCGCGCGACGAGCATTTCGCGCAATTGCGCCGCGCGGCCGTCGATCTGCAAACCGGGCATGACCGGCATTTGGCTCGCTTCGCGCAAAGGCTCGATCGTGCGGCACTGCGTCTTGTGTCTCCCAGTGAGCGCCTGCAAAGGCAACAAGAGCGTCTGCAGAACCTCACGCATCGGCTGCGTCGGGCGCAACAGTGGCAACTGGCTCAGGTGGCCCAAAGGTTGGGGCGCATTGATCTGCGGCGTCTGATTCCGGTGCGTGCATTGAGGCAGGCGCAAATCGACGTTGACCGACTCGCGAGCAGACTACAGCAAGCTCAGCTGCGCCGAAGCGACAACCGTCGTGAACGAGTGAACACCCTGGCTGCACAATTGGCGGCCCTCGGGCCGGAACAAACTTTGGCCCGCGGCTATGCCATCGTTCGCGATGCCGAGGGCAAAGTGGTTCGGCGGGCAACCGACCTGCAAGTGGGTCAAGCTATCCGGGTGGATCTGGCTGAAGGGGCTGCGCAGGCGGAAGTGAAGTCTACGCGGAGCGCGTGAGGTGGGGCTTCGCCCCAGTCTCCCCCGGTCATCCGCGGGGCGGCTGCTGTTATGGCGTGGTTGGGGGCAGGCCGCGGATGCGATCACCCGCCTCGATGCCACGCTGTTCGAACCAGCCTTGCTCCATTTCGAGCGCGAATTGCACGGGCTCGGTGGCGCAGTGCCCGTTACGGGTGTGCGGGGCCATGTCTTCGATATTGGTGATGGTGCCGTCGTAGCGCAGGAAGGCCACCGATAGCGGAATGAGCGTATTGAGCATCCACATGCAATGGCGAGTGCGCTGGCCGAAGTGGAACAGCATGCCATGCTGAGGGCCCAACGATTCACGAAACATCAGCCCGCGCTGCAGTTGCGCTGGAGTGGAGGCTACCTCGGCGTGTATCACGTAGAGACCCGCCGACAATTGGGTGACCGGGAGGGTGGCTTGGGGTTGTGCCCACGCGACGCCCAACAGCCCCAGCTGAAGCAGTAAAGAGCCAAGCAATCGCTTGAGCAGCCCGGGTTCAGGCCCCGCTTGGCCTCGGGCCTCAGGCCCGAACAACGGCCCAACGGAGAATGGCCTCATACTGAAGCCGTGATATTGAGCGCCTGTTTGCCCTTGGGGCCTTGGATCACCTCGTAGGCGACTCGCTGGCCTTCCTTGAGTGTTTTGAAACCGGTCATTTGTATTGAGGAAAAATGAGCGAAAAGATCTTCGCCCCCGTCGTCGGGGGTGATGAAGCCAAATCCTTTGGCATCATTAAACCATTTTACGGTGCCGGTGCCGCGGGCGTCGTCGGTTTCGGTAACGACGGCTGGGGAAACTTCTGACATAGCTTGCCTTTTGTAGCTGTGAAGCGATACACGCCAGCCGCCGGCAGCCGCCGCTGGCAGATGCCCCGAGGCTGTTTCTGTACCGACATTCGGCGTAAGGAAATCATGCGAAACTTGCCCGAAAGCGTCAAGTAGGGAGTAGCCCTAGCAACAACTTGTGAACTTAAAAAAAAGTGCTAGAATTGCGGTCTTGGCGCATTAGCTCAGTTGGTTAGAGCGACGGAATCATAATCCGCAGGTCCGGGGTTCGAGTCCCTGATGCGCCACCAAAATTCGTTTCTGTTTCAAGAGCTTAGCGCCACCAAGTTGGGTGGCGTTTTGCTTTTCTGGGGTCTGCCGCGTGTGCAGTGCGAAGCGCTACCGCTTCTGCGCTTTTACCCAAGGCAGCCAGAGCCGCGCCACCCACAAGGGTGGCGCTTTTGCATTGCGCAGTCTGCATGAGTAGAAAGAGGAAATCTCGGAGCCCCGCACGTCGCACCCGCAGCGCGCCCACTCGGCGCTCCTCGCGTACCAGCAACACCGTGCGCCGGTTTGTGAGAACCGTTGTTGCTTCAGGGATTGCGACGTTCGCGGTGGTCACTTTTGCGCTGAATCCGCAACTCCGCGAGCATCTCCCCCTTGAGGCGTTGTGGGCTCAGTTTGGTTTGCCGGTGCAAGAACAGTTTGCGCCTGCGGCTTCTATCGACGGCCCGCGGGTTCAAACCACTTTCGCCGAATGCCGGTACACCTTTCCAGAAGCTGAGCCGCCCGAGGTTCCGGCAGAGCCGCAGCTGCGAGAGTTGTGCTACTCGGCTTTCGCCATTCTCCACAGTGGTCAGCGGCGCACGCCGGTTTTCGTGGCGCAACGTTTGAACCGCAGAATGCTCGCTCAGGCCGGCGACATCGAACGCACGGATCGCTTTTTTGCCGATGCTCGCTTGCCCCGGGCCGAGCGGGCAGAGCTCGACGACTATCGTCACTCGGGCTATTCACGTGGGCATATGGCGCCGGCAGCCGATATGCATACGGCCGAGGCGATGGCGCAGAGTTTCAGTCTGGCGAATATGGTGCCGCAGGATCAGCAGCACAATGCGGGGCCATGGGCCAAGGTTGAACGAGATACTCGCAAATACATTGAACGCGCGGCCGGGGATGTCTACGTGTTCACCGGGCCGTACTATGGCGAGGAGACGCCGCAGCAAGCGGGGCGGGTAGCCGTTCCTACTCATTTGTTCAAGTTGGTATACGACGCTTCGAACGGCCGATCCTGGGTGCACTGGCAAGCCAATCGCGCCAATGCGAGGGTGGATCTGCCGATCAGCTACGCGGAGTTCGTGCGGCGTACAGGTTTGCAACTTCTGCCCTGATCTAGTGCTGGTCTGGGGTTGATCGTGAAGCTGGACTGATGGGCAGGGGTGAGCGATGCCGCCGCTGCGGCGTGACTGAGGCGGATGGGTTTCATGCCGCCCCTTCCCAGCAACGACACAAAAATTGCCAGCACGGCGGCCAACATCAGAAGGTTGGCCACTACCCGCAAGACTCGTTGCGTGGTGCTGGGCCGGGCGGTTGGAATACCTTCGGCCACCAGATCACGCGCCGAAAACAACAGAATCGCGGCAATCAACGGCGATACCAACAAGGCGAACAGCAGCCAAGTGATACGGCCACGGCCGCGGCTGTGCGCCACCATGCCCACTACGATGCTCAGCACTACCCAAAGTCCAAGCAAGAACAGCACCGGTTTCTCCTGATTGAGTTGGATTCCATCATGCGGTCGGGGCGCTCGCGACGCCTGGCGCAGCACTGGTTATGATGCCCGACATCTCGCCGTGCCGGCTCGGCCAGGCGCTCATTGCCTTGGGCTGGTGGCCGGTCACGGTGTTCTATCGTATGCCAAGGAGACTCCATGCAACGTTTCGACGCTTACCGGCTGCACGAACCGAAGGGCGACGACAAGCCACGCCTGCTGCGCGAAAGCCTCACTGTGAATGATCTGTCACCCGGTGATGTGGTAGTACGCATCGCCTACTCCAGCATCAATTACAAAGATGCGCTGATGACAGCGGGGCGCAACCGCATTTTGCGCGAGTATCCCCGCATTGGTGGCGTGGACTATACCGGCGAAGTGCTCGAATCCAACGATTCGCGCTTCAAACCTGGTGATCCGGTGGTGGTATATGGCTTTGGCATCGGTGTGTCGCACGACGGCGGGCACAGCCAGGTAGGGCGCGTGCCGGCCGACTGGCTCATGCGGCTGCCAGAGGGTTTGTCGTTGTTCGAAGCGGCGGTAGTGGGCGTGGCCGGCTACACCTCGGCACTGGCGTTGCACCATATGGAGCACGACGGTTTGAGCCCCGAGCAAGGCCCTGTCGTGGTGAGCGGTGCCTCGGGTGGCTCGGGGAGTTTTGCAGTGGCCATGCTGGCCGCGCGCGGTTACGAGGTGCATGCCATGTCGGGCAAAGAGCAAGCTCACGACTTCTTGCGTGAGTTGGGTGCAGCCAAAGTGATCCCGCCAGCGCAGGCGCCGCAAAAGCCTTTGGAGCATGCGATTTGGGCGGGCGCCATCGACACGGTAGGGGCCGAGGTGTTGTCGGGCATCTTGGCGCAAACCTGCCGCAACGGTGTGGTGGCGGCGTTCGGCAACGCGGGCGGCAACGATTTTCAATCGTCGATCCTGCCTTTTATTTTGCGCGGCGTTAAATTATTGGGCATCAATGGCAACAGTTCCGAACCCCTGCGGCAAACAGTCTGGCAGAAAATCTGTCACGAGTATCGCTTGCGCAACTTTCACCTGCTTGCCGATGTCATCGATTTCGACGCCGTGCCGGCCACCTGTGAGGCCATGCTGGCTCGACGCACGCAAGGCCGAGTGGTGATCGATATGGCCGCCTGAGCCGAGGGCAGGGCTCGATATTCACGCTCCAGGCCCAGCTTCACGAAATTCCGTTGAGCAAAACATCATGGCCAATATCCATTATTCGCACTCGGCGTCAATCTCGGTCGAGCAAATGCAGGACCTCCTGCGGCGTTCTACGCTCGCTGCTCGTCGACCGGTCGATCGACCAGACATCATTGCCGATATGATCCGTCATGCCGATGTGTTGGTGACCGCTTGGGCCGAGCGTCAGTTGGTGGGTATAGCGCGCAGTCTTACCGATTTTTCGTATGTGGCCTATCTGGCCGATCTGGCGGTAGACCAGGCTTGGCAACGGCAAGGCATCGGCAAGCAGCTGATGGCGCAAACGCGAACCCGCTTGGGGCCAAACTGCCGCCTGGTGTTGCTCGCCGCCCCAGACGCCAACGATTACTACCCGAGGCTGGGGTTTGAGCATAATCCGCGAGCGTGGATGCTGAGTGCAGAGGTGCGTTGGGCGGATTAATCCAGGCGTACCGACGGCTTCACTCGGGCATTGATCAAATCCACCAGCCAGAGCAAACCACCGCGCCAGAAACCGTGGATGCGGGCTTGGTGGGTGCGGTAGAGCATCATGTGGCTCAGGGCGGCGATCCGACCCTTGATAAAGCCGCCAGGAAATAGACCGAACTTACCCAGGGAGCCGTAAGCGTCGTAATCAGCAAGCGAAACCAAGGCGCCGAAGTCGCGATACGAGAAAGGCGGCACGGACTCGCCGCGCCAGATTGCCGGTAAATGGCGAACGAGGTAGCGCGCCTGTTGATGTGCCACCTGTGCGGTGGGCGGCAGCGGATGATCGGCGCCTTCGGGTGTGTAGCTCGCGCAATCACCCACGGCGAAGATGGCCGGATCGCGCGTAGTTTGCAAGGTGGAGTTCACGACCAGCATGTTGGAGCGGGTGGTTTCGAGGCCGTCCAGCTCGTGCAGAATATCGGGAGCCTTGACCCCCGCTGCCCATACTCTGAGCCGTGCCGGCAGAAATTCGTCGTTGGCCAATTCAAAGCCGTCGTCGCGTGCGGCTTCTACCTTGGTGTTGAGGCGCACGTCGATACCCAGGGAACGCAGACGATCGATGGCCAGGCGGGAAACTCGTGGGGGGAAAGCGGCGAGGATGCGGTCGGACGCCTCCAGCAGGGTGACGTGTACTCGGTCTCTGAGACCCACGGCGCCGTAGGCTTCGGCCTCGTCGGCAAGCTGGATGAGTTCGGCCGCCAGTTCCACTCCGGTGGCGCCGCCACCCACAATGCTGATGTGCAGATCGTGATCCAGACCCATGCATTCGAACATGTGGTTGCGGACACGTTCGTTGAAAGCCTGTGCTTGCTGGCGCGAATCGATCATGGCGCAATGTTCGCGCACACCGGGCGTGCCGAAATCATTGGCGGTGCTGCCCACTGAGAGCACCAGAGTGTCGTAGGCAATGCGCCGTGCGGGAACGATTTCGCGGCCGTCGGGCGCATGCAACGGCGCCAGCAGCACCTCGCGTTGTTGCCGATCGAGGCCGCAGAGTTCACCCGGCTGATACTGGAACCCCGCCACCCGGGCCTGCGCAGCAAACGATGTTTGCTGCTGGCCCACGTCGCGGGTGCCGGCAGCGATCGTATGCAACATAGGCTTCCAGATATGTGCCGTGTCGCTGTCGATCAGTGTGACCTTGTGTTTTTTGGGGCTATTGCGATGATGGCGAGCCAGTTGAGTGGCCATCTCGATGCCTGCAACTCCGCCACCAACAATCACAATGTGGGGTGCTTTAGCCGTTGTACGGTTCATAAATACGCCGCCTCGTGATAAAAACGCCAGGGTCGCTGATGGCCGCGGCGGCACAACGGGAGCTTGCTTGAGGTTTTGCTCAAGGTATATCGCCCAGATCGCTTTGGCTGTGCTAGTGTGCCACCCAGCTGAGTGTGTCACTTTACCAAGGAGTTGGCATGAAATTGCTGTCGATGATTTCCGAGCGTGGGCCTACGTACGGCGCATTGCACGGAGAAGGTGTGGTAGAGCTGGGTTCTTTGCTGGGCGATCGATACCCAGACCTGAAAAGTCTGTTGGGCGCCGCCAACGGGCTTGCTGAGGCGGCAGATGCCTTGCAAAGCGGCCAACCTACGCTAGCGCTAAACACGATCCAGTTTCTGCCGGTGATTCCCAACCCCAACAAGATCTTCTGTATTGGGGTGAACTACGCCGATCACCGCGACGAAACCGACAGCAAAAAGGCCGATCACCCCACGGTATTCATGCGCTTTGCCGCCTCGCAGACCGGGCACAACACGCCGCTCGTGCTGCCCCACGAAAGCGATGGCTCATTCGACTACGAAGGTGAAGTGGCCATCGTGATTGGCCGGGGCGGCCGGCGTATCGCGCCTGCCGACGCATGGCAGCATGTGGCCGGCTACGCCTGCTACAACGACGCCTCCGTGCGCGACTGGCAGTTCCACACGACGCAGTGGGGCCCGGGCAAGAACTTTGTGGGTACAGGGGCATTTGGCCCCTGGTTGGTCACTGCCGATGAACTCGATGTGGCCAACGAGCCGCTCGAACTTATCACTCGCGTGAACGACGAGGTGCTGCAACAGAGCCATACGGACCTCATGCTGTTCAAGATTCCCGAACTCATCGCCTATTGCTCCATTTTGCTGCCGTTGGAGCCTGGCGACGTGATCGTCACGGGCACGCCCGGGGGCGTGGGCATGGCGCGCGAACCCAAGAAATATCTTAAGCCGGGCGACATCGTGGAAGTGGAGGTGAGCGGGGTGGGCGTGCTGCGTAACCGGGTAGAGAAAGGCTGACGCGCCGTGCGCTCCATCCTTGGGTTCTTTCCTGACGCGCGTCGCGTGGCGGGCGCGGCAGCGACGTTCATCGCGCTGGGTTTGGCGGCCTGCGGCGGTGACGACCGCACAGTGGCTCAAAAGCCTGTGCTCGAAGATATCGCGCCCTGCGAACATGCCGACAATTATGTTTGCGGCACGCTGAGCGTGCCCCTCGATCACCAGCGGCCGGCTGCATCACGGCTCAAACTGAACGTGGCCTATTCCCAGCTGCCAACGCAGTCGCGGGGCACGGTGCTGATGCTCGCGGGCGGGCCCGGCCAATCTTCACTCGACATCTTCCCCGATTTCATCGACGAGCTGCCAGCCGACCTGCGTCATGCGTTCTGGTGGGTGATGATCGATCAGAGGGGTACCGGCGAGAGCGCTTTGAATTGCCCGGCGGTACAGGAACAAGCCGGAGGGAGCGATGTGTTGCCGGCGCTGCCGGAAGACGTGGCGGCATGCGCCACCCTCATTGGCGACGCACGCGCGTACTACGGCACCGATGCCACAGTGCGTGACCTGGAGATGCTCCGCCAGGCCCTGGAGGTGGAGCGCTGGACACTCAACGGCACTTCTTATGGCAGCTATGTGGCCAGTCAGTATGCGTTGGCGTTTCCAGAGAGGGTACAGGGTTTGGTTCTCGACTCCGTGGTGCCGCATGTGGGCCTGGATATGACCCTGGCCACGGCCTTTGCGGCGATACCCCGCGTTCTCGAGGAAATATGCCAGGAACGAGTTTGCTCCAGCGATCCGGTTCGTGATCTTGAGCTCACCTTGGAGCGGCGCAACGACGAGATCGCCATTTTCAATCTGCTGCTGGCGCTGTCGGCGTACGATACCGAGTTCCCAGAGGTTCCCGAGGCGCTGGCGGCGGCGGCGCGCGGCAACGACCAGGCGCTGAACGAGCTTCTCGAGCGCTACCGTTGGCTCCACGAGGAGGAAGCCAACGAACTGAGCCAGGGTACCCATTTGGCAGCGCTTTGCGCCGATCAGATCTCACCCTGGGGTGATTCCCTCACGCCATTCGCAGAACGCGAAGCATGGAAAACTTCCTTTTTGAATTCTGATCAGGCTGCGCGTTACGCGCCTTTTTCGTTGGCCGTGGTTGCCGGGATTGGTACCGTGGCCAACTGCCAGCATTGGCCGCCGGTGGCGCCGTCGGCGGTGGTGCGCGATGGCACACTTCCGGCTGTCCCCGTGTTGCTTCTGGCGGGTGGGCGCGACCTGATCACCCCTGTGGCCGAAGCCGAGCTCCAATTGGCCCATACGCCTTCGGGTCGCTTGGTGGTGGCGCCAGATGCCGGTCATGGCGTGCAGGACCACGACGATGGCCAGGCCAATTTGGCGGAATTCCTCTGCGTTGGTCCCGAAGCCTTGCCTTTGCC
Organism: Alcaligenaceae bacterium; assembly: GCA_029265335.1. Lineage (GTDB taxonomy): Bacteria > Pseudomonadota > Gammaproteobacteria > Burkholderiales > Burkholderiaceae_B > Verticiella. The sequence goes on along the minus strand of JAJUJN010000002.1, from coordinate 205 downwards.
TCCTGGCAGCTCGGCCGAAGGTCGATGCTCACCCCCGGATTAACGCGATGTCCAGCGCCTATGCCGTTATCAAAGGAATCCACGTTTCGCTGGTGTTTCTGAGCGGAAGCTTTTTTGCCCTGCGCGGCCTGGTGGCCATATTTTGGCCGCGGGCGGTGCAACACCGTATCTTGCGCCGCCTCAGCATCTTGATCGACAGCGGTCT
>JAJUJN010000456.1 GCA_029265335.1 Alcaligenaceae bacterium | reverse complement strand
TATCGGCACAAACTCGTGCCGCAATGGCTGAGTCTTGCAAGCAGGAACTGCGTAGCGTGAGCTGAGCGCGGACACCGTAGCCGAGCTGCATCACGCCGCCACCCAAATGGCTGAAAGGGATACCGCGCCGATGAGCGAGCCTCGCCACCAGGCTATTGGCCCGGCCACCGGCAAATTGACGTCGTAGCGGCGTCAGCAATTGAGTTTCCATTTGCTCATAAAGGCGTTGCGCCTCTTCCAGCGAAGGACGAGTGCGCATGAGCAAGGCCGCCAGCCTCATCGCGCTCTTCACCAGATCGCTGAATACCTGAGGCGGAGGCCCGTTCACCACCGGTACTCGCAAGACCACACGCCATTGAGCCTCATGCTTCTCGAGCCGCACGATGCGCCCTGGCACCACCGCAGGCAGGTCGCCGGCCTGGCACATCACCTCGTAGAACGCCAACACCCGGCTGAGAAAAGCCGGCAAGGCCGTGAGCCGCAAGCCGGCCGAGGCCGTGAGGCCCCACACCTCGGTCACAGAGGGCGCGGTAGCATGAAACCATTCGCCCAACCATTGGTCGAGTCGATCGATCGACATCGCACTGGGCGGGTTGAACGCCAGCGGCACGTCCATGCTCGACTGCGCCACGCCCGGTTGATAGCCGTAGCTATAGAAGCCCTGAACCTGCCCCATGACAGTCCAAACCCTGTTCGATTCGACAGAGCGAGGTTACACTCAAATGCCAACCGATTCGGCTGGCATTCAAACAGATGTGTCCGCAAAGAGGAGCATGACATGAAGCAAACCCAGACGCCTGCGGTTCTGGCTCCCTATGGTTCCACGGCTGCACTCCCGCTGGCCGCCAAAGTGGGCATTGCAAAAGTGGATTCCAAGGAATCCCACGCGCGTGTGCCGCGCAAGGTAGTTCGCCGGCGCGCGCGATAGCACTGGCTGGGTATTTTCCCCGTTTGCGCCATGGCCACTCACTTCCAGCCTTCACCCGAACGGGCCGCTGCAGTGAACCTGGCCATGGCGCAGTCGCTTCGCCACAGCCTATTCCAACAATTACAAGCGCTCCAGGCCTTGCCGGCTACGCTCACCAACGGTCTGCCGAGCGAACATCACCTCTCTGAACCTCTGCCGCTTGATTACATGGCCTGGTTCAACCTGCTTTCCATCCAATCCGGCCAAACCGCGCCACAGCACCTGAGCCCCGCTCAAGTGACTCACCGCGCGGCCGATGCACTGCTTCGAATCACCACAGCTGTCGCAGTCACGCCAGCCGCTGCACCAAGCCACCGCATCACCACACTCGCGCCCCCGTATTACCGCGCCGACGACCTCGCCTCCTTGTTGCACTGGTGGGACACCGAGCCCGACAACGCCATGGATCTCCAGGCCGTCACGGCAGCAGAAATTACCGCCGCCGAGCCGCTCATCGCACGCGCCCTGCACACGCTGCAACAAGCCGCGCCCGATCTCTTTCACGAGTGGCAAACCCTGATTCGCGAAGTCGTGCTGGCTAAACCCGGCAACCAGCATCGCCTGAACTTCAACGGCGTCTCGTCATTCGCCGCCTGGGGCGCCATCGGCGTCAACCTGCCCGCCCACACGCACTGGGCCCACTTCCTCAAAACCCTCGTGCACGAAGCCGGACACCTCATGCTCTTCGGCATCGCTCGCACCCAGCCCCTGCTCACCAACGACCCCACCGAGCGACGCAGCTCACCGCTCAGATTCGACCCACGCCCGATGGACGGCATCTTCCATGCCGCCTACGTATCCGCCCGCGAAGCCTACGCTTTCGACGCCTGCCTGAACTGGCTGGAAACAACCCCTGGGCAAAGCGACCCCGACGCCGCCACCCAACTCGAAAACCAACTCGAACACAGCGTCCTCGCCTTCTGGGACTGCTGCGACCAACTCCAGC
>JAJUJN010000542.1 GCA_029265335.1 Alcaligenaceae bacterium | reverse complement strand
TTATGGCTTGCTGCATATAGCCTTGGGCACCCCCCGTACACCACACCACACGCTCCAATGGCGCATCGGGGTTGCCCACCCATAGTGGCGTACGCTCGAGGCGCTTTTCTACCCGAGCCACAAACTCACCCACAGTAAGAGGTTCGTCTGGCTCACCCTGCCAGATCAGGCCCCCGGCATCCAGCGTGAGTGGCTGCCGCGATTGCTCGTTGAGCGTGGGCACCAGGCCCAGCACCCGCGCCAATTGAGCGTTGTTGCCCCACACCGGGTGCGTATCGAGGGGCAGGTGATAGGCAAACACGTTGAGGTTGTGCGCAATCGCGTAAGCAAGACGACGCCGGAGCATGCCCACCACACGCGGATCGTCGCTCTTCCAGAACCAGCCATGATGCACCAGCACGGCGTCTGCACCTTCGGCCACCGCGGCCTCGAGAAAGTCCATGGATGCCGTGACCCCGGTGACCAGGTGAGAAATGGTGTCGCTGCCCTCAACCTGCAAACCATTGGGACAGTAGTCGGCCACGCCATCGACACGCAGCTCTTGGGCCAACCACTGCTCCAGTTCGTGGCGGCTCAGCACATTAGCCCTTGGCATCGCTGGCCTCCTCTTCGGCTCGCTCAGCCTTGCGCTCCAGGAAGCGGCCAATGATGAGACCGACTTCGTAGAGCAAACACAAAGGCACCGCCAGCATGAACTGGCTGATGACGTCGGGCGGCGTGAAGATGGCGGCAACCACAAAGGCGCCCACAATGACGTAGCCACGGGCTTTGCGCAAGGTGTCGACACTGACCACACCGGTGACCACCAACAGCACCACCGCCACCGGCACTTCGAAAGTGATCCCGAAAGCGAGAAACATCATCATGACGAAGTTGAGATAGGCCTCGATATCAGGCGCCGGGGTAATGGATTCGGGCGCAAATGACGATATGAACTGGAACACCGTGCCGAACACGATGAAATAGCAGAACGCCATGCCCGCCAGAAACAGCAAAGTACTGGTGAAGATCAGCGGCAGCGCGAAGCGTTTTTCGTGCGTGTAGAGGCCCGGCG
>JAJUJN010000075.1 GCA_029265335.1 Alcaligenaceae bacterium | reverse complement strand
GCCGGCCACACCACGCGCTCGCCGGCGTCGGTGTTTGGCCCATAAGGCGGCCCGGTGTCGTAGACCAACACATGATGACTGGTCTCCACCATGACGGCCGAGCCCTGACCCACATCGAGCGCGGTCAAGCGCCATTCGCCCGGCGCGGGCCGCGACGGCGCCTGCCAGAACAAAGGCAGCAGCAGCAACCAGCCGGCGTGACGCCAGGGCATGCCGGCGGGCATCAGCGCCCAGGCCACCCCCACTACCCCCAAGAGTGTCCACCCCAACGGGGGTGCGGCGACCGACCAGCTGGCCCAGGTCTGTTCCGCCAGCCACACAATGGGCCACATCATCCAACCGAAGACCCGTTCTGCGAGTATGGCGAGCCAGCCGCCCAAGGGGGCCACCAAGGGCAACGGTGCAAGCAACATGCCCACCAGTGCCAAAGGAGTCACGATGAAACTCACCACGGGAATGGCGAGCATGTTGGCCGGCAGCGAAGCCAAGGAGATTTCATGAAATTGAAGAGCGAGCAAGGGGGTGAGCGCCAGCGTGATGCACACCTGTAATGCAATCCCGTCGCGAGTGCGCTGCTGCCAGCCCGACCGAGCTGCCACCTGCCATCGCCCTTCCGCCAACTGCATGAGCACTGCAACCGCGCCGAATGACAGCCAGAAACCAGGCGCGAGCGCCGACCAGGGATCGAGCGCCATCACCGCCACCGCCGCTATCAACAGCAGTCGCGAGGCATCGATAGGCAGGCGCAGCATGGCCGCGACAGCCACCACGGCCACCATGAAAAAGGTTCGCTGCGCCGGCACCCCCCAACCCGCCAGCAGGCAATACACCCAAGCCACGAGCAAGGCGGCCGCCGCGCCCACCACCTGGGCCGGCATTCGCTCGGCCAGCGGCAAGCCCCGCCAGCGACCGCGCCGCCAGAGGGCTGCCACGCTCACGGCCGCCACCCCCGCCAGCATGGTGACGTGCAAACCACTGATGGAAACCAGGTGAATGATGCCGGTGCGACTGAACACTTCCCAGTCGGCCGCGGCGACGCTTTCTTGGTCGCCCAGGGCCAAGGCGATCACCACCGCTCCCCAGCGAGTGTGAGCCACGGCATTGCGCAGCGAAGCACGCAGATCATGACGCCAGGCCTGGAGCCTCACCGGCAAGCTGGGCGAACTCACGGGCTCCACTGGCCAGGGCACGCCACGTACCGTGCCGCGAGCGCGCCAGCCACGTTCGAACATCCAGGCCTCAGCGTCGAATGCGTTCGGGTTGCGAGAGCCGTGCGGACGACGCAACACCAGAGCCGCACTGAAGACGTCGCCCGGCCGCACCTCGGGTACGGGATGCTCAGTTGATGCGGCATACCAGCTCACCAGCAGTGTTTGGGGCACGCCTGACACAGGGCTATGAAGAACCTTGGCCGGAAAGCGCCGGTATTGTGCGTCGCCAGTATCGAGGCCGACGACCTCGATGGTGAGCCGGGTGACGAAGTTTTCATGTTGCACATCGAGGGCGTCGGCAAGCCGCGTTTCTGCCCGCCACACGGTATATCCAGCGCCCAGCAAAAAAGCGCAGCAGAGAGCCGCCCACGCAGTGAGATACCGCCAGGGTTGTGACTTGCCGCGCTTGCCAGCACTCAGGGCTGCCAACACGCCCGCACCCGCGGCAAGCATGAGCAGCTGCGGCCACACAGGCAAAGCGGGCAGCCAGTGCACCATGGCGGCCCCGACCAGGGCACACAGCAATACGAGTCGTCCCATGAGGGCGCAGCTTAAGGCTGCCGGCCCAGCGCTGAACGGTGTTGTGTCAGCGCCCGCGCAGTGCTTGAGTGGAGTGCACCCGCCCGCTGGGAGGCTGGCGCGCTAGAATAGAGAGCGACCCTTCCTTGAACTCGTTTACGTCACAGGAAATTATGGCGGGACATTCCAAATGGGCCAATATCCAGCACCGCAAAGGGCGTCAAGACGCCAAGCGCGGCAAACTCTGGACCAAGATCATTCGTGAAATCACCGTTGCGGCGCGCGATGGCGGCCCCGACCCTGAAGCCAACCCCCGGCTCAGGCTGGCACTCGACAAGGCCACCGACGCCAACATGCCCAAAGACAACATCCAACGGGCGATCAACCGCGGTGCGGGCCTCGACGGCGCCGACAACTACGAAGAGGTGCGCTACGAAGGCTACGGTATTGCCGGCGCGGCCGTGATCATCGATTGCATGACCGACAATCGCACGCGAACGGTGGCCGAAGTTCGGCACGCCCTCTCCAAACATGGCGGCAATCTTGGCCAGGACGGCTCGGTGGTTTTCCAGTTCCAGCATTGCGGGCAGTTTTACTTTGCGCCGGGCACGTCGGAAGAAGCGGTGATGGAAGTTGCCCTCGAAGCGGGTGCCGAAGACATTCACACCGATGAAGAAGGCATGATCGAGGTAGTTTGCGAGCCGGCCAATTACGCCGCTCTGCGGCGCGCCTTTGCCGATGCCGGCCTCAAGGCTGAGCAAGACGGCGTGGTGATGAAGCCCATGAACGAAATTGAACTATCGGGCGACGACGCCGAACGCATGCAGAAGCTACTTGATGTTCTCGAAGGTCTCGACGACGTTCAGGAGGTTTACACCAATGCGGTTCTTGAGCTCGACGACGACGCTTGAGCCGCCCGCGAGCAACCTTTACCGACCGCGCGGAGTGCTGCCGCGTCGCGTCCCTTTATTACTCCATCTGAACCCACTCCATTCATGCGCATCCTGATCATCGGCTCCGGCGGCCGCGAACATGCCCTGGCCTGGCGTATAGCCCAATCTCCCCGAGTCGAAACCGTCTACGTGGCTCCCGGCAACGGCGGTACCGCTCGCGACCCAGCTTTACGCAACGTGGCCATCACCGACCTCGATGAGCTCGCCGATTTTGCGGAGCGTGAGCGCATAGGGCTCACCGTGGTTGGTCCGGAAGCTCCACTGGCAGCTGGAGTGGTGGATCGTTTTCGCAAGCGGGGCCTGCGCATTTTCGGCCCCACTCAAGCGGCAGCCCAACTCGAAAGCTCCAAGGACTTCGCGAAGGCTTTCATGGTGCGGCATGGCATTCCCACCGCCGCTTATCAAACTTTCACCGATCCTGCCGCCGCCAAGGCCTACATCGAATCGCAGGGCGCGCCCATTGTGGTCAAAGCCGATGGCTTGGCCGCAGGTAAAGGTGTGGTGGTGGCCGAAACCGTGGCTGAGGCCCTGCAGGCCGTCGACGCTATGCTGGGCGACGGCGCCTTCGGTGCTGCCGGTGCCCGGGTGGTGATCGAAGAATGCCTGACCGGCGAAGAAGCGAGCTTCATTGTGATGTGCGATGGCGAGCACATACTGCCCCTGGCCACCAGCCAGGACCACAAACGCCTGAATACTGGCGACACGGGGCCCAATACGGGCGGCATGGGAGCCTATTCTCCAGCGCCGCTGGTCACCCCCGAACTGCACAACCGCATCATGCGTGAGGTGATCCGCCCCACCATCGAAGGCATGAAGCACGATGGTCATCTATTCACTGGATTTCTGTATGCCGGGCTCATGATCAAGCCCGCTGCCGACGGCAAGGTGCCCGACATCAAAGTGCTCGAGTTCAACTGTCGCATGGGCGACCCCGAAGCCCAACCCATCGTGATGCGCATGAAAGGCGACCTCCTGAAAGTGTTCGAGCATGCCGTGCAAGGCTCGCTCGACCAGGCAGAACTCGAATGGGATCGACGCACGGCCCTGGGCGTGGTCATGGCCTCGGCCAATTACCCCGGCGAGCCGCGTGTGGGCGATGTCATCGATGGACTGCCCAACGACGCCGACGACTGCATGGTGTTTCATGCTGGCACCCGCTTGCATAACGATCAGGTGCTCACGGCTGGCGGCCGCGTGCTTTGTGTGACTGCGCTGGGCGATTCCGTACGCCTGGCGCAGCAGCGCGCCTACGCCACGGTCGATCGCATTCATTTCGAAGGTGCTCAGGCGCGACGGGATATCGGTTGGCGTGCCATCAAGCCGCGCGGAGGCCAGGCATGAGCGTGATCACCGAAGAGCACCGTCAGTCGCTGCGCGATTATTTCGTAGAGCTGCAGCATACGATCGTGAGCGCTTTCGAGAACGCGGGCACAGCTCCGTTTCGACGCGACGACTGGGAGCGGGCCGAAGGCGGCGGCGGTATTTCTCGCTTGATCGAAAACGACGACCTTCTGGAGCGTGCCGGGGTGCTTTTCAGCGACGTGCGAGGCACCGAGCTGCCCCCCTCGGCCACCGAACGACGACCCCAGCTGGCCGGCAAGCCCTGGGAAGCGATGGGCGTATCGCTGGTGGTTCACCCACGCAACCCCCATATCCCCACCGTGCACATGAATGTGCGAGCTTTCGTGGCTGGCGATATCTTCTGGTTTGGCGGCGGTATGGACCTCACGCCCTACTACCCCCACGAAGAAGACGCCCGCCACTTCCATCAGGTTTGCGCCGATGCGCTGGCGCCCCATGGCAGCGAGTGGTACCCCAAATACAAAGCCTGGTGCGACGACTACTTCTACATCCGCCATCGCAACGAAACCCGGGGAGTGGGCGGCATTTTCTTTGACGACCACGACCACGGAGGCTTCGATGCTTCGTTCCAGCTTACCCGGAGCGTGGGCGACGCCTTTCTGCCCGCCTACCTGCCCATCCTTGAGCGTCGCCGCGATATCCCCTGGGGCGAGCGCGAACGGGATTTCCAGGCCTACCGGCGCGGACGCTACGTGGAATTCAATCTGGTCTACGACCGCGGCACCCTGTTCGGCCTGCAATCCAAAGGGCGCACCGAATCGATCTTGATGTCGATGCCGCCGCACGCCGCCTGGCGCTACGATTGGCAACCCGAACCCGGCACCGCGGAGGCCAAGCTTGCCGAGTTTCTGGTGCCGCGCCAATGGGTGTAGGGCCAACGGCAGGCATGGTGGGCTTGTTGGGAGGAAGCTTCGACCCCGTGCACAACGCTCATCTGGCGCTCGCCCTTGCTGCTCGGCAGCATCTGGCACTACATGAAGTGGTTTGGCTGCCGGCCGGCCAACCCTGGCAAAAGGAGGGCCTGGGCGCCACCGCCCACCAGCGGCTGACCATGCTGGAGCTGGCGGTTGCCGATACACCGCACATGCGCATCGATACGCGCGAACTCAATCGCGAAGGCGACACCTATACCCTCGATACCCTCATCGCCCTGGGTGCAGGAGAAGCCTCAAATCGCGACTACGTGTGGCTATTGGGCAGCGACCAGCTGCGCAACCTGCCCACTTGGCACCGCTGGCGCGAAATCATTGCCCGCGTGCATCTGGCCGTGGCCGAGCGACCCGGCCACCAAGCCGTGCCGCCTGCTGCCCTGGCCAACGAGCAAAAGCGTCACGGCCGGCGCCTGTTCACCATTCCTTTCGAGCCGCAACCCATATCCTCCACCGACATTCGCCGACGCGCAGCGGCGGGTCTATCCTTGGAAGGGCTCGTCCCACCCGACGTGCTGCACTATATTCAAGAGAATCACGTTTATCAGCAGCGCTGAGCTTGCCACCTATGGATCTACGTAAACAACAACGTGCGGTCATCGACGCCCTCGAAGACGTCAAAGCCCAGGACATCAAGGTGTTCAACACCGCTCATCTCACCAGCCTCTTCGATCGGGTGGTTGTGGCGTCTGCTACTTCCAACCGGCAAACCCGCGCGCTGGCGAATCGGGTCAAGGAAAAGGCGCACGACCTGGGTATCGACGTGATAGCCACCGAAGGTGAAGAAACCGGCGAGTGGGTGTTGGTCGACCTCGGCGATATCGTCGTGCACATCATGCAGCCTGCCATACGCCAATACTACGCACTGGAAGAAGTCTGGGGCGGCAAGCCGGTCCGCGTGAAGCTGGCGTCGCCATCCACGCCCGAGGCCAGCTGAGGCTGTTTGCTGGCATGAAGCTCATCATTGCGGCAGTAGGGCACAAAATGCCCGACTGGGTATCGGCCGGTTTTCGCGATTACGCACGACGCATGCCCCCCGAGTTTGGCCTGGAGCTGCGTGAAATCAAGGCGGAACCTCGCGGCGGCGGCCGCACCGCGGCTCAGATCATGCAGGCCGAAGCACGGCGACTCGAGCAAGTGCTGCCTCCGCAGGTGCAACGCATTGCCCTGGATGAGCGTGGCCGCGACTGGAGTACCGCCCAACTGGCCCAAGCGATGGAGCGCTGGCGGGGTGAAGGCCAGGACATCGCCTTCATCATTGGCGGCGCCGACGGGCTCGACGCCACCTTCAAACAACAGTGCCATGAGAAAGTAAGGCTATCCAGCCTCACCCTGCCGCATGGGTTGGTGCGGGTGGTGCTTGCTGAGCAACTCTATCGCGCCTGGTCGATGCTCCACAACCATCCCTACCACCGGGCATAATGGCACCCATGATCGCCATTTATCTTGCCTCCCGCAGTCCCCGTCGTCACGAGCTTCTCAACCAGATGCGCGTGGGCCACGAAGTGCTTGTGTTGCCCGCTGTCGCCGGCGACGACGAGCCCCGTTTGCACGACGAATCCCCCGCTGATTATGTGAGTCGCACCGCCCGTGAAAAGGCGGAACGCGGTCTTATGGCAGTCTACAAGCGCGGCCTCGCCCCGCGGCCCGTGCTGGCTGCCGATACGGCCGTAGTCCTGGGCGACCACGTTCTTGGCAAGCCGGCCGACCGCCAAGAAGCCGAAGCGATGTTGCGGCAGCTCTCGGGCACGCGCCATGAAGTTCGCACCGCCCTCGCCCTTGCCTGGAAAGAAAGCATCCACGAAGATGTCTCCGTCACGGCAGTGGAGTTTCGCGAATTGTCGGAGCGGGATATTCAGCGCTATTGCGACACCAACGAGCCTTACGACAAGGCAGGTGCATACGGCATCCAGGGTTTGGCTGGCATCTTCGTGCGGCGAATCGAAGGCAGCTTTACCGGAGTGATGGGGCTGCCGCTCTTCGAAACGGCCCGCCTGCTGGCGCATGTGGGGATGCAATTGCCATGAACCAAGACATTCTCATCAATATGTCGCCCTTCGAAACCCGCGTGGCGGTGGTAGAGCACGGTGCGGTGCAGGAGCTGCACGTGGAGCGCAGCGCCCACAAGGGCTTCGTGGGCAACGTGTACCTGGGCCGGGTGGCTCGCGTGCTGCCCGGTATGCAGAGCGCCTTTATTACCATCGGGCTGGAACGCGCTGCCTTCTTGCATGTGGCCGACATTCGCGAGAATCGGCTGGAGCGCACCAGCGGCGCCGTACAAACCCCCATCGAAAAACTGCTGTTCGAAGGTCAGTCGATCAAGGTGCAAGTGATCAAAGACCCCATCGGCAGCAAAGGCGCACGTCTGTCCACTCAAATCAGTCTGGCAGGACGCCTGCTGGTTTACCTTCCCAACGACCCGCACATCGGCATTTCACAGCGTATCGAAGATGAAACGGAGCGACAGCGCCTTCGCGACCTGGTGCAATCGCTGCGACCCGCCGACGAGGTGGGTGGTTATATTGTGCGTACTCAGGCCGAGGGCGCCGACGAAAGCGAGCTGCAAGCCGATATCGATTATCTCGCCAAGCTCTGGTCGAATATCCAGGCCATCAGCCGTCGCAGCGCGGCCCCTACTCTGCTGCACGAAGATCTCACCTTGGCTCAGCGCGTATTGCGCGACGTGGTGAGTGCCGATACCCATAGCATCCAGGTGGATTCGCGCACCACTTTGCAGCAATTGCAGGAGTGGGCCAGCATTTTCACCCCGCAAATTGCCACGCGCCTTCAGCACTATGGGGGCGAACGCCCCCTCTTCGACCTCTACCATATCGACGAAGAAATCCACCGTGCCCTGTCGCGACGCGTAGACCTCAAATCAGGGGGCTATCTCATTGTCGACCAAACCGAAGCGCTCACCACGATCGACGTCAACACCGGGGGTTTTGTGGGCGGTCGCAATTTCGACGACACGATATTCAAGACCAATCTCGAGGCGGCCCAAGCCATTGCGCGCCAGCTGCGATTGCGCAACCTGGGCGGCATCATCATTCTCGACTTCATCGACATGGAAAACCTCGAACACCGCGATGCGGTGCTCGAGGAACTCAACCGCAACCTCGCCCGCGATCGCACGCGGGTCACGGTAAACGGTTTTACCCAGCTCGGTCTGGTAGAAATGACCCGCAAGCGTACCCGGGAATCACTGGTGCAGGTGATGGCCGAACCCTGCCCTGTCTGCCAGGCTCGTGGCAGCGTGCGCACTGCTCGCACCGTGTGCTACGAAATTCTGCGCGAATTGCTGCGCGAAGCTCGCCAGTTCAATCCGCGCGAGTTTCGCATCATTGCTTCGCAGAACGTGATTGACCTCTTTCTGGAAGAAGAAAGTCAGCACCTCGCACAAATGGGCGACCTCATTGGCAAGCCTGTATCGATGCAGGTAGAAGCCACCTACAGCCAGGAGCAATACGACATCATTTTGGTTTAGGGCGCGGGCGCCCTACCGCTGGCTACGCCGTTTTCCGCATTGACCATGACATGTCACAAATGTACATTCACTGTGCCAATAAGGCACAGGATGGCTGTCGTGGTTTCACATCACTTCGCTCAGCCGGTTGCATTGGTTGAATTCGTAAGCGCCCCGACGGCCTCTATTTACGGAGACAACGAT
>JAJUJN010000365.1 GCA_029265335.1 Alcaligenaceae bacterium | reverse complement strand
GATGACGTCGGCGGCGGTAAGCACCACGCGCACCTTGGTGTCGACCGGAACGACCATGGGGTTGTCGACTTCGAGGAGGTAGTTGACACCCTTGGGCTCGAGGCCATCCATTTGGGCGGCTGGCGTGGAGAGATTGGAGAGGAAGGAGATGCCGGTGGCATCGCCATCGAGATATTCGTAGCCCCACATCCACTGGTAGCCCACTGCCTTGATGGTGACGTCGGCGTTGGATGTGTCTTTCATGGCCACGACGGTTTTGGTGGCCGGCAAGGCCATACCGATGACGATGAGAAAGGGAATGACTGTCCAGGCAACTTCCACGCCCACGCTTTCGTGGAAAGTGGCAGGCTTGGCACCACGCGATTTGCGGTGCGCCCAGATCGAATAGAACATGACGCCGAAGACGCCAACGAAAATAATGGTGCAAACGGCCAGCAGAAACCAATGCAACCAGACGATGTCGGCTGCGATGGGCGACATTGGCGTGCCCAGGTTGAGCTGGTTGACCTCTGGACCGCCTGGACTGTTGCCTCTTTCAAAATCTGCCCAGGCCATGCTGGAAAATCCTAGGCCTACGACCCCACTCAGGCACCTTCCCCACCACTTCTTCATGTTGACCTCGAAGCACACCGTTATCTTCTGGTGCGACACTCTAAAGCCTCCGGCTTCAGAACGCACGCGCCGTGCCGACAGTTGCATCGCGACGGATCCCGTAAGGTCGAACCGCCGGCACGATGTGCCGCGCGGCCAGCGCCTTGTAGAGCGAGGGTCGTCGAGACTTAAAATGACGTAAACCTGGCGATTATAAGGGACTGTCATCGTTCCTGCCAAAAATCCACGTCGCGCATTTTTGCGGCTTTTTTGGAGACCCTTTTGAGCCCGTCAATCACCGTCGTCACCGACCTGCTCCAACAGTACACCAACTCCACCACACAGGCACCCCATGGCTCCTGGCTGCGGGTGCGAGTGGGCGACGTTCCGTGTGGCTGGGTCACCAAGGAAATCACCGCCACCCTCCAGCAAGCCGGGCTGTACACCCCTGACGCAAGCGCTCGCGAAGTGCGCCTGCCGGATCACGATCAGGGCTTGCTGCAAGTGGCCAGAACCCTGCTGGATGCCGGCCATCTCAATGGCTGGCGCGACGAAGACCTGGATGTGCTCGATGCCAACGATCAGGCTCTGGCGCGCATCGAACGCGCCGCCATGCGCCCGCTGGGCTTGCGTACTCGTGCTGTGCACTTGCAAGCCACGGCCCCCGATGGCCGCCTTTGGGTGGCCAAACGCGCCGATCACAAAACCACCGACCCGGGCATGTGGGATACCCTGGTGGGCGGGCTGATTGGGGCGGGAGAAGACCCTCACCTGGCATTGCTGCGCGAAAGCGCCGAAGAAGCCGGCCTGGAGCCCTGGCATCTGGAAACCGCCACACCCCTGGTGCGCTTCGACGTCCAGCGTAAAGTGCCCGAAGGCTATCAGCACGAAACCACGCTGGTGTGGGAGTGCGAACTGCCAGCGGCATGTGAGCCGCGAAACTGCGACGGCGAGGTGAGCGAAATCGCGCTTTATTCTGCTGCCGAAGTGCTGGAGCAGATTGGGGCGGGATATTTCACGGCTGAGGCAGCGTTATCGATCCTGCACTGGATGCGCGCCCGCCACGGCACGCCACCCCTCCAGCGCGGCGCGGGCTTCGCTGCTCAAGGCTGATTCTTCGATTTGCTCCCGGCGCGAAATAATGAGTTGAGCGTAGGGTTCCGCCAGGGCTGCGGCCTCGGCACACAGACACAGTGCGTTGCGGGATGAGGGGAATCGGTGGCGCCAATAGTTGATGGCCGCCTCGAGTTCGTGCAGGGTAATGGTCATGAGTGGTATTTTCCCAGATCCGGCCCATCCATGCAGAGGCCTGTGCGCTGCGCAGCCCACTGCCCTGCATACGGCTTATGCCTCGACTTTTTCGGAGGTCTCATGATGTCTTCGAGCGGCAACCCCTACTCGTTTCCCGGCATGCCCGGCAGTGGCAACCAGGCCAACCCCCTGATGCAGAGCCTGGAGATGATGCGTCAGGCCTGGAGCCATCTCAATCCCAGCACCATGCAAGGCCAGCTCCAGCCTCAGGCCCTGCTCGATCCCTCCGAGATCGTTCGACGCATCACCGAACTGCAAGCGGTGGAAAACTGGCTCAACCTCAACCTCAATATGGTGCAGACCTCCATCCGTGCTCTTGAGGTTCAGCGAGCCACGCTGGGCACCTTGCGTTCGTTCGCCAGCATGGGCAGCCAGTTCGGCGCGCCGGCCAGCACGCAATCGGGCGCCCCTTCACCGCTCGAGGTGGCACTGGGGTTGAAGCCCGCCCCCGAACCCGCGCCCGAGCCTCAGCCTGAGCCCGCACCGAAGGCTACCCAAACACCTGGCAGCAGCAGCGCAACCCCCCAGGCGCCGGCTGGCGCCGAGCCCGCAGCGCAGACGGGTGCCGGCTTTTTTGCCGACCCTGCTCAGGCGGCCGCAGCGCAGCAGGCCTGGTGGAACATGCTTCAGCAACAATTCAATCAGGTGGCGTCGGCAGCAGCGGCAAGTTTGGCCGGTCAATCTCCCGCCGCCAACAAAAACCCCAACACAGCCCAGGATCCCGTCAAAAAAGCCGCGAGCGCGGCCGCAAGCCCCACTAAAGCCCCCGCTCGCAAGGCCGCCAGCAAGGCCAGCAGTGCGCGCAAGTCTGCCACCAAAGCTGCGAGCAAAGCCGCAACCAAGGCAGCCAAGCGT
>JAJUJN010000360.1 GCA_029265335.1 Alcaligenaceae bacterium | reverse complement strand
TTGTCGGGATCGGGCACACGCTCATCGACTGGCAATACCATTTCGGGCGAGGTGCCCCAAGTGACCTGCGGCTTGATGTTGCTGGCGTCGATTTCGACCACTTCGTCGAAATGAGCGCCCGGATCGCTGTGCAATGTGCGCCAGTAGGCCACGGCCTGATCCCAGGCAGCGCCCCGCGGAGCGTAGGGCCGACCCCGCATGTATTCGATGGTTTTGTCGTCGACCGCCACCAGGCCCGAGCGCGCACCGGCCTCGATGGCCATGTTGCAGACTGTCATGCGCCCTTCGATGGAGAGGTCGCGCACGGTGCTGCCGGCGAATTCGATGGCACAGCCCGTGCCGCCCGCAGTGCCGATCACGCCGATAACGTGCAGGATGAGGTCTTTGGCGGTACAGCCACGAGGCAGCTTGCCTTCTACCTTCACCAGCATGTTGCGGCTTTTTTTCATCATCAGCGTTTGGGTTGCGAGCACGTGCTCGACCTCGGAAGTGCCGATGCCGAACGCCAGCGCTCCCACCGCCCCGTGCGTGCTGGTGTGAGAATCGCCACAGACCACGGTCATGCCCGGCAACGTGGCCCCTTGCTCGGGCCCGATGACGTGCACAATGCCCTGGCGCATGTCGTTCATGCGGAATTCGGTGATGCCGTATTCCTCGCAGTTGCGGTCGAGGGTGTCGACCTGCAAACGCGACACCGGATCGTCGATGCCCTGGGCACGATTGACGGTGGGCACGTTGTGGTCGGCCACAGCCAGGTTGGCTTCAACACGCCAGGGCTTTCGGCCGGCTAGCCGCAGACCTTCGAACGCCTGCGGGCTGGTCACTTCGTGTACCAGGTGGCGATCGATGTAGATCAAACAGGTGCCGTCGTTATCTTGATGAACGACGTGGTCATTCCATAATTTGTCGTACAGCGTCTGGGCCATAAGAAAACCTTTATGTGCCCGGCAACCCAAAGCAGCAAAACCGGGCGAGTAAGAATCGTTGGGAATCAACGATTATGCCATAAGTATCAATTGGATCGAAGCGATTTCACCGTTTTACCGAGGTGGGCACAAAGCCTCTCGCACTCGGGAAATCTGATCGTCCTGCAGCAGGCTGGGAGCGTGCCCCACGCCAGCGAATTCATGCACCGTGAGCGACGGCTGCAGTTCTCGCATGCGTTCCACGGTGGCGGAGCCGAGAATATCCGACTGTTCGCCACGCAGCACAGTGACTTCGCACTGCAGATCGGTAAAACAGCGCCACATCACCTGGGCTCCCGCCTCCTGGTTGGCGGCCTGCTGCTGCGCCGCCAGAGTTTGAGCAATCGCGGGGTCGTAATGCAACACGTAACGATCGCCGCGCTTGCGCACGGTATGTTGCGTGAGGGCTCGCCATTGGTCGTCGGTGTGAGGACCGAACTCGGCTGCCACCTTACGCGTATAGGCAACCGCCTCGTCGAAGCTCGCAAATTCCATGGGTAGACCCACGTAGTTACCGAGTCGACTCAAACCTTGCGGCATGATCTCGGGCCCGATGTCGTTCAACACCAGGCGCGTGATGGGCGGCAGTGCCCCTTCTTGCCACTCGGCTCCGGGTGCGGCCGACCCGCCGGGCATGCCCGCCAGCGTAAGACCAATCAGCCCGCCCATGGAAGTGCCCACCCAGTGGAGTTCTTTGGCCTGCAATCGGGCCAACAGAGTGACCATGTCGCTCACATATTGAGGAATGGCGTACCAGGCAGGTTCCGTGAGCCAATCCGACTGGCCTCGTCCTACTACATCGGGGCACACCACCCGAAAATCAACCGCCAGCTCCGCAGCCAGAGCGTCGAAGTCGCGGCCATTGCGGGTCAGGCCATGTACGCACACCACCACCCGCGGGTTGTCGGCCTCACCCCATTCGTGCCAGCTCATGCGGTGCACGCCAGCGGGACTCATGCATGCCACCTGGTGGCGGCGTGGCTCGGGGACGGATATCGGGGAATCAATGGTCATCGGGCGTGGTCTCCTTGTCGAATACAGTGGTTGCAGGGGCCCTCGCCAATGAGATGGCCTGCTCGAAGGGTTGCCAATCATTCCAATAGCGCCGGTTCTGGTGGCGGGTGCTCAGAACCTTCAGTCCGTCGGCGCTGGAAGTGGCCATCAGGGCGCCCTGTTCAGCAGTATTGTGCACTCTGACCCCGGCTGCTCGCCAACGTTCGACCACTTCGGCGTGAGGGTGGCCAAACTGGCTCAGCCAGCCAGCCTGCACAATGGCATGCTGCGCGTTGACTGCCTTCACGAAAGGCGCACTCGACGACGTACGGGAGCCGTGATGAGCCACCAACACCACATCCGCTCGCGCCAAGGGAGTGGGCGCCTGGTGCACCAACCACCGTTCTTCCTGCTTGCCGATATCGCCGGCCAGAACGGCCGAATGCCACCAACCTTCGATCTGAAGCACGCAGCTATCACCGTTGCCCGCACGCTGCTGCCGACGCCCAACTGTGTCTGACGATGCGGAGGGCTCTGAAGCCCTGGGCGGCTGCGCGGGCGGATGCGTAAATCGAAACACCACACCGTCGCGCTCCCAGCCTTGGCCTGCCACACAAGGCGCGAAGGGCAAACCGGCTGGCCGAGTGACACTGGCCAGTGGACCGAGTGCGCTCCACAGTCGTTGCACAGGCAAGCGCCGCAGAAGACTGTTGAGCCCTCCTGCATGGTCGGCATCGTGGTGCGACACAATCACGTCATCGATGGCCCGCCACCCTCGGGCGCGCAGGGCCGGCCACAGCACGCGCTCGCCGGCGCCGGCCTCGCACAC
>JAJUJN010000113.1 GCA_029265335.1 Alcaligenaceae bacterium | reverse complement strand
GGTGGGCCCAACCGCATCGGTCAGGGCATCGAGTTCGATTACTGCTGCGTGCATGCGGCGCTGGCGCTGAAAGAAGATGGTTACGAAACCATCATGATCAATTGTAACCCCGAGACCGTGTCCACCGATTACGACACGGCCGATCGCCTGTACTTCGAGCCGCTTACGCTCGAAGACGTGCTCGAGGTCGTGCATCGGGAGCAACCGGTAGGCATCATCGTGCAATACGGTGGCCAAACGCCGCTCAAGCTGGCCAAGGCGCTCGAAGCCAACGGGGTGCCCATCATCGGTACCAGCCCCGAGTCGATCGACGTGGCCGAAGACCGCGAGCGCTTCCAGAAGCTGCTGCAAAAACTCAATCTGCAGCAGCCGCCCAACCGCACTGCACGCACTGAAGCCGAAGCGTTGGCGCTGGCGAGCGAAATCGGCTACCCATTGGTGGTGCGGCCCAGCTACGTACTGGGCGGTCGGGCGATGGAAATTGTGCACGATCAGGCCGATCTCGAGCGCTATATGCGCGAAGCGGTGAAGGTGAGCAACGATTCCCCGGTGCTGCTCGATCACTTCCTGTCCGACGCGATCGAGGTCGACGTGGATTGCATTGCCGACGGCCAGCGCGTGTTCATCGGCGGCGTGATGGAGCACATCGAGCAGGCCGGCGTGCACTCGGGTGACTCTGCCTGCTGCCTGCCGCCGTTCTCGCTATCGGCCGAAGTCATCGACGAGCTCAAGCGTCAAACCGCCCAGATGGCCAGAGCCCTGAATGTGGTGGGTCTGATGAACGTGCAGTTCGCCATCCAGAATGGCACGGTGTATGTGCTCGAAGTGAACCCGCGCGCCTCCCGCACTGTGCCTTATGTGTCGAAGGCCACCGGAGTGTCGCTCGCCAAGGTGGCGGCGCGCGCCATGGCTGGCATCACGCTCGATGAGCAAGGTATTGGCAGCGAGGTGCTGCCCGACTACTACTCGGTTAAAGAAGCGGTGTTCCCTTTCGTCAAGTTTCCAGGGGTCGATACCATTCTTGGTCCCGAAATGAAATCCACGGGCGAAGTCATGGGCGTGGGCGAAAGCTTTGGCGAAGCATTCGTGAAGTCGCAGCTGGCCGCCAGCGTGCCGTTGCCGGAAGCGGGCGTGGCCTTCATCAGTGTGCGCAACCTCGACAAGCCACGGGCGGTAGATGTGGCGCGCGGCCTGCATGAGCTGGGCTTCAAGTTGGTGGCTACCCGCGGCACCGCGGCGGCCATCGACCAGGCCGGCATCCCTGTACAGGTGGTGAACAAGGTGACCGAAGGACGGCCGCACATTGTGGATATGCTCAAGAATGGCGACATCGCGCTGGTGATCAACACCGTGGAAGAAAAGCGCAATGCCATCAATGACTCGCGTGCCATCCGCACTTCCGCGCTGGCGGCCCGTGTTACCTACTACACCACCATCGCCGGAGCCCGTGCGGCCGTGGAAGGCATGCAATTCATGTGTGATGGCGATGGCTTGCGGGTGCATTCGTTGCAATCGCTGCATTCTCGGCCGGCGCTGATGGTGGCCCATCCTGAATAAATAGTCGGAGCCCATCGCTTCCTCGGATTCTTCACGGCATCCCCTACAATCGAACACTGGCGCCAGTGGCCTGGCGAACGATGCCGTACGAAGGAGGTTGTGATGTCTCGCAAACACATTCGCCGCGTGGCGGTGCTGGGCGCTGGGGTCATGGGCGCCCAGATTGCCGCTCTTTGCGTCAACGCTGGGGTTCCGGTGGTGCTCTTCGACCTGGCCGGCAGCCAGGTCAATTCGGGCAGCCCGGCGCAAGAGGCCATTCGCCGGCTTGCCAAGCTCAAGCCCGCGCCTCTGGCCACGGCCGCGCTGGCCAACGCCATCGTGCCCGCCAATTACGACGACGACCTCGCGTTGTTGGCCGATTGCGACCTGGTCATCGAAGCGGTGGCCGAAAAAGCGGATATCAAAACCCAGCTCTACCAGAGAGTGGTGCCGGCGCTGGCCGACCACGCGCTGCTGGTGAGCAACACTTCCGGTCTCTCCATCCAACAGTTGGCGCAGAGCCTGCCGGCCGAGCTGCAGAGTCGCTTTTGCGGCGTACACTTCTTTAACCCGCCTCGTTACATGGCTTTGGTGGAGCTGATTGCTGGGCCAGCTACCGCTCCCCAGGTACTCGACGCTCTCGAAACCTTCCTGGTACGCACGCTCGGCAAGTCGGTGGTGCGCGCTCGCGACACGCCCAATTACATCGGCAATCGCATCGGGGTGTTCAGTCTGCTGGCTGCCCTGATCGAGGCCGAGCGTTTCGGCTTGAGCTACGAGGTGGTCGATGAGCTAACAGGCCAGCCTCTTGGCCGACCGCGCTCGGGCACATTTCGCACGGCCGACGTCGTGGGGCTCGATACTCTCGCGCATGTGATCCATACCTTGTCGTCGCAATTGCCCCACGATCCCTTCGCCAAACACTTCGGTCTGCCGCCAGTCATCCAAAAACTGGTGGCCGAGAACGCGCTTGGGCAGAAAACGGGCGCGGGTTTTTATCGCAAGGAAGGCAAAGACATTCTGCGTCTTGATCCTGCCAGTCATCAATACGTGAAGGCCGACGGCCAGGCCAGCGCCGAGGTCATCAAGATCCTGAGGCTCTCCGATCCTGCCGAGCGCCTGCGCACTCTGCGCCAATCCAACGATCCGCAAGCGGCGTTTGTCTGGGCAATTCTGCGTGATCTGTTCCATTACAGTGCAGTCCATCTCGCCGAAATTGCCGACACCGCGCGCGAGGTGGATCTGGCCATGCGCGGCGGCTTCGGCTACCAGGTGGGCCCGTTCGAGCTGTGGCAGCAGGCCGGCTGGCAGCAGGTGGCGCAATGGATCCAGGAAGACATCGCAGCCGGTCGGGCCCTGTCGAGCGCGCCGCTGCCGCCATGGGTGTTGTCCGGCCCGGTGGCCGAGCGCGGCGCCGTGCATACGCCCGAGGGGTCGTGGAACCCAGCAGCCGGCCGTTTCGAACCGCGTGCGCAGCTGCCCGCCTACCGCCGGCAGCGCTTTCCCGAACGTTTGTTGGGAGAAGGCGGCGAGTCACCTGCAGATGCTGGCCACACCGTATTCGAATCCGCAGCTGTTCGCGCCTGGCATCTCACCGACGATTCTGAGCGCGATTCGGTATTGATCGTTTCCATCAAGAGCCGACAGCACACGCTGGGCCCAGAAGTGGTGCAAGATTTGCAAGAGGCTTTGGCGCAAGCCGAAGCCAACTTCACCGGCCTGGTGATCTGGCAGCCCACAGCGCCGTTTTCGGTGGGCGCCGATCTGCGGGTGCTGCACGAATTGATGCAAAAAGACGGTATCGCGGCTGTTGAAGCCGAACAGCGCCGGATGCAGCAACTGATGCGACGCCTGCGCCATAGCCCTGTGCCGGTAGTGGCTGGGATGTTGGGCATGGCACTGGGTGGCGGGTGTGAACTGGCACTTTACGCCGACCGTCGAGTGCTGGCGCCCGAGTCGTATCTGGGGTTGGTCGAAGTGGGCGTAGGGCTGGTGCCGGGCGCCGGCGGGTTGGTGTTCGGCGCTCGGCGCGCAGCAAGCTTGCACAGTGCGGCACCCGACACACCTTTGCTGCAGTTTCTCAAGCGCTTCGCCACAAACGCCGCCATGGCAAAGGTGTCGGCGTCGGCCCTCGACGCCCGCGACATGGGCTGGTTGCGCGAAGGCGACCTCATCGTGGGTCACGAGCGCGAGGTGCTGCTGGCGGCTATCGACCAGGCCCTGGGGCTTGCCAACGCCGGTTACCGTCCGCCGTTGCCGGAACGCTTTGCCGTGGTCGGTCGCGACGGTCGTGCCACGCTGGCGGCGCAGCTGGTGAACATGCGCGATGGCGGCTTCATTTCTGCCTACGACTATCTTTTGGCCGACACCTTGTTGAACGTGATGTGCGGCGGTGACGTGGAGCCGGGCTCCCTGGTTGACGACGAGTGGATGTTCGGCCTTGAGCGCCAGGCGTTTGCCGAGCTGTTGAACAATCCAGAAACGCGCGAACGCATCGAAGGCATGTTGAGAACCGGCAAGCCCGTGCGGAACTAAGGAGGAAGTCGTCATGTCACGCCAAGTTCAAGATGCCTACATTGTTGCCGCCACCCGCACGCCGGTGGGGCGTGCGCCCCGAGGTGCGTTGCGCACGGTGCGCCCCGATGATCTGCTGGTGCACGCCATTCAGAGCGTGCTGGGGCAAGTGCCCGACCTCGATCCGGAAACCGTCGAAGATGTGCTCGTCGGTTGCGCCATTCCCGAAGGGCCACAGGGCATGAATGTGGCTCGTATCGGCGCGCTATTGGCCGGTTTGCCCGATTCGGTGGGCGGGGTCACGGTCAACCGATTCTGCGCCTCGGGTCTCACCACCCTGGCCATGGCGGCCGACCGTATTCGACTGGGAGAAGCCGACGTGCTCATTGCGGCCGGCACCGAATCGATGAGCCAGGTGCCCATGACTAAGCTCATGCCCTCGCTGAACCCGCGTGTGTTCGAGGGTGATGAGCATTTGGGCATCGCCTATGGCATGGGTTTGACTGCCGAACGTGTTGCCGAACGCTGGCAGGTATCGCGCGAAGACCAGGACGCTTTCGCGCTGCAATCCCACCAGCGCGCGCTCGCGGCGCAGCAAGCTGGTGAATTTCAAGGCGAGATCGCGCCCATCGAGGTGATCGAACGTCACCCCGATCTCGCCGCCGGCGAGGTTGCCGAGGTGAGGCATCGGGTGACTGCCGACGAAGGGCCGCGGGCCGATACCAGCGCAGAGGCTCTGGCCAGACTCCGGCCGGTATTCGCCCGCAAAGGCAGTGTAACTGCCGGCAATAGCTCGCAAATGTCCGACGGAGCCGGTGCGTTGCTGGTGGTGTCCGAGCGCATGGTCCGCACGCTGAATCTCAAGCCGCTCGCGCGGTTCGTGTCGTTTGCGGTGAAAGGTGTGCCGCCAGAGGTGATGGGTATAGGCCCGAAAGAAGCTATTCCGGCAGCGCTCAAGTTGGCGGGCCTGCGTCAGTCTGACATCGACTGGATCGAGCTCAACGAAGCTTTCGCTGCCCAGGCGCTCGCCGTGATACGCGAGCTTGAGCTCGATCCCGAACGTACCAACCCACTTGGCGGCGCGATTGCGCTGGGTCACCCCCTGGGTGCCACCGGCGCCATCCGGGCCGCCACGGTGGTGCACGCGCTACAGCGCCGCAACCTGCAATATGGCATGGTCACCATGTGCGTGGGAACGGGTATGGGAGCGGCGGGCATCCTGCAACGGCTCTAAGGCCGCGCGGCGGGTTTGGGCGTGGCTGGGGCGGTGGCGGTTTCTTCGTGGTTGCGCATGCGTACCCGCAATAAGGTAACGCCCATGATCAGGCAGCCCACGATGCACACCACCATGCTCACGCGTATGCCCTGAAATGTGCCCACTTGCGTGACTGCCACACCCACGGCGCCGATGCCTGCGGCACTGCCGATGGCGCGTGCTGTCTGCACCAGAGCCGAAGCCACGCCCACGTCTCGCCTCTCGCAGATCACCTGCATGAACATGGTGAGGTTGGGCAGCAACAACCCCAGGCCGAGCCCCGCCGCCGCGAAGGCTACGGTGGCCCAATAGGGTGACAGCCCCGGTTTGAGCAGCGCCACACCCAGACAGCCCAGGGCCAGCAGGCCGGAGCCGAAGGTCATCAGCCGCTGCGGCTGCGCCAGGCGGGGGAACAGATAACCATTGGCGATGCTCGCCACCGGGATGCCCAGCACCAGGGGAGTCATGAGCAGACCCGCGTCGCGAGGATTCACGCCAAGCACGTTCTGCAGCAAGAGCGGGCCGAAATAGATCAGTACGAACATCGCCGCGCCCACCATGAGTCCCGCCACGGAGATCACACGGGCTTCGCGCGTGGCAAGCACGCGCAAGGGCAACATCGGCACCGGCACACGCCGTTCAAACGGCACCAGCACAAGGGCACAGGCAATGCCTACAGTGAGTAGCAAACCCGCAGCGAGTAATTTAGGAGGTTGGGCAAAACCGAACTCGAGCGCCAGGAGTGGCGCCCCCACTGCCACCATGAGGATCAGGCCACCCCACCAGTCGATTTGATTGCCCGTGGTGGGACGGCGTGGGCGCAGGTCGGGGTAATGTCGCCAGAGCACCCAGAGGGCGGGCAGGGCGGCAAGCGGCACCACCATAAAGGCCATGCGCCATCCGGCAGCCTGCGTGATGGCGCCGCCCAACACCGGGCCCACGCCGCTGGCCACGGCGAAAGCCGCCGACAGCAAAGCCATCCAGCGCACGCGCTGGCGCGGATCGGGAAGGAGGTCGGCCGGCCCGGCAAATGCGCTGCCAATCATCATGCCGCCGCCGATACCTTGCAAGGTGCGGGCAATGACCAGTTGCAGCATGTCTTGCGCCAGGCCGCAGGCAATGGAGCAAAGTGCCACGACGATCACCGACCACAACATCAGGCGCTTGCGACCGAAGAGATCGCCCATGCGGCCGAAGATGGGCACGGTGACGGCGGTGGTGAGCAAGTAGCCCGAGCCCACCCAGGCATACAGCGCCATGCCATCCAGCGCGTCGGCCACCCGGGGCAAAGTGGTGCTGACGATGGTGGAGTCGAGCGCCACCAGAACCGCAATGGCCGAGATGCCGATCAAGCCCAGCAGGAGCTCCCGCCGGTTGGCGACGGGCGGCGGAACTTCGCTGGCCAACTCGGGAGATACTTCGTTG
>JAJUJN010000485.1 GCA_029265335.1 Alcaligenaceae bacterium | reverse complement strand
CGTAGGTGGTGCTGTCGTTGCCTATCACAAAAGTACCTTTGTACCAATCTTTAAACACGTAGGCATTCAGCGTGAGAGAAAAGTTGGCCGGAAGATCCCAACTGGTGAGCAAACCCACACCTGCGGTGTTCACCCTTCCTGAAGGGCCCGAAACATTGCTGCCATAGATATACATGGGCGCCACGGCAAACTGCGTGGCTTTGAGATGTGGGCTCGAGGGCAGGTAACTGGAGAAGTCGAACTCGGTTTGGGCCAGCAGGTAGCCCTGGCTATTGTTGTTGAAGTTGCTCTGCGTCTCGACCATAAGCGACGACGACCACGCCACCTTTGAGGAACCAAGGTTGCCGTAATCGTAGTTCAACGTGGCGGAGGGCTGGCTGTAGTCGTTGTTTTGTTGCTTTGGACCACCATCGTACGAGTAGAGGTTCCAGGTGCGATCCCACTCCAGATCCAGGCTCCATTTTGGCAAAAACTGATAGCTCAGCACCAGCGACGGGTGCGCGGTAGCAGTTTTATAGCTGCCCGAGTTGCCGTAGAAGGTTTGCGTGAAACTCACGCTACCGCTGGGCTTGAATTCCTTGGCCGCCGTGGGCCCGGCCACCAGGAGAGTGGTGGCCAATAGAACGAAGGCTTTTCTCATGACGTTGTGAACGAAGATTGATTTGATAGCACAAAGCTGCGAACGAGGGCACAAGAGAAAAATGGCGGGCGGGCATGCCAGGCCGCAGCAGACGGCCTGGCCATGATCCCCGCTTGCCAGGCGCCGTCAAATCGTGATCTTGCCGCTATGCAGCAACCAGATCACCAGCACATCTGCCGCCAGCAAAATGGCGAGATACAGCCACTCGAGCTTTTCGAACACCGGCTTGCCGTCTCGCTTCTCCTTGCGTGACCAAATAAAAATCGGCAAGCCGCAGGTGAGCAATATGGGCACCAGAGCCACATACTCAAGCGTGCTGGCGTAGAAAATGAACAGGCAGAAAAGCACACCCAGCACGCCGCTGATCCAGGCGAGCGTCTTTCCATCTTTGGCGTACTTCTCGTACTCGTGCGTGAAGCACAGCTTCGCCATGAAAAGCGTGGTGGTGATGTAGGCCGGCACCACCATCAGCGCGCTGATGTTATACATGGTGTTCCAGGCATTGTTGGAGAAGTACACCAGCAACATGGCAGCTTGCATCACGCCGCTGCTCACCCACAGCGACACGTTGGCTGCGTCGTTCTTGTTGGTGCGGGCAAACGCCTTGGGGAAGGCGCCATTCTGCCCTGCCACCATGGGGATCTCGGCACAGAGCATGGTCCAGGCCAGCCACCCAGCCAGCACCGAAATGATCAGGCCGCCGTCCATCAGCCAGGCGCCCCAACGCGAACCGACCACATGCTCGAGAACCCCCGAAGTCGACGGGTTCGCCACCCCGGCGAGTTCAGCCTGCGTCATGGCGCCAAACGGCAGCACCGAGAGCAGAATGTAGATGATGAGAGCCAACAAAAAGCCCAACAGGGTGGCCTTGCCCACATCGCTGCGTTTGCGCGCGCGCCCCGACAGCACCACAGCACCTTCAACACCGATGAACGCCCACAGGGTAACTGTCATGGGCGCCATGATTTGTGCGGCCAAGGACGCGGGCACGCCTTTGCCTCCGGGTTCGCTCATGACTTGCGGCGAGGTGCCCCAGAAGTTGTGCAGCAGCTGGGAGTAGTCGATGAGAAAACCGAGGATCAACACAAACAGCACCAAGGG
>JAJUJN010000476.1 GCA_029265335.1 Alcaligenaceae bacterium | reverse complement strand
TCACGGTCACGCCGCAGATGCGGGTGCGTGAGGCGCTCGCCTTGCAACGCGAAAACGGTATCTCGGGCCTGCCGGTGGTGGAAGGCCGTCAGGTGGTGGGCATCGTCACCAACCGCGACCTCCGCTTCGAAGATCGGCTTGATGAACCCATTGCCAGCGTGATGACTCCTCGCGAGCGTCTGGTCACCGTACGCGAAGGCGCCTCGCCGGCCGAGGCTCAGCAGCTCATGCATCAGCATCGCCTCGAGCGTGTGCTGGTGGTCAACGACGACTTCGAGCTGCGCGGTCTCATGACGGTCAAAGACATCACCAAAAATACCGCTCACCCCAATGCCTGCAAAGATCAACAAGGTCAACTCCGCGTGGGTGCGGCGGTGGGCGTGGGTGAGGGCACCGAAGAACGAGTGGAATTGCTGGTGAATGCCGGCGTGGATGTGATTGTGGTCGATACCGCCCACGGGCACTCGCAAGGGGTGATCGACCGCGTGCGCTGGGTGAAAGACACCTACCCCAACGTTCAGGTGATCGGTGGCAACATCGCCACCGCCGAAGCGGCTCTTGCCCTGGTAGAAGCCGGGGCCGACGCCGTGAAAGTTGGCATTGGCCCAGGTTCCATCTGCACCACTCGCGTCATTGCCGGAGTGGGGGTGCCGCAGGTCACTGCCATTTCCGACGTGGCCACCGCGCTCGAAGGCACTGGCGTGCCGTTGATTGCCGATGGCGGCGTGCGCTTCTCGGGCGATATCGCCAAGGCACTGGCGGCTGGCGCCCACACAGTGATGATGGGTAGCATGTTCGCCGGTACCGAAGAGGCGCCGGGTGATGTGGTGCTCTACCAAGGTCGGTCCTATAAATCCTACCGTGGCATGGGCAGCCTGGGCGCTATGTCCGATGGCTCGGCCGATCGCTACTTCCAGGATCCGGCCAACAACGCCGACAAACTCGTGCCCGAAGGTATCGAAGGGCGCGTGCCCTACAAAGGCAGCGTGCTCGCCATCATCTACCAGCTGGTAGGCGGCATTCGGGCTTCCATGGGGTACTGCGGTTGCCGCAGCATCGAAGAGATGCGCAGCAAGCCCAGCTTCGTGCAGATCACGGCTGCAGGCATGCACGAATCCCACGTGCACGACGTGCAGATCACCAAAGAAGCGCCCAACTACCGCGCCGGTTAAGGCCCAGCGCCTAGGGCGTAGGGTTCTGTTCGGTCTTGCCAACTTGGCCCGGGCCTTGCCAGAGGTTCGGGCCAAGTGTGGTTTAACAACTTCATTCTGATTCCATGCACGAGCGAATTCTCATCCTCGATTACGGCTCACAAGTCACCCAGCTCATTGCGCGTCGGGTGCGCGATGCCCAGGTATTCTGCGAAATCCACCCGGGTGACGTGAGCGACGCCTTCATTCGCGAACAGGTACAAACCGGCGTCAAAGGCATCATTTTGTCGGGAGGGCATAGCTCGGTGTACGCCAGCGGCGCTTCCTCCGTGCCGCAGGCGGTGTTCGAAGTGGACGTGCCCGTACTTGGCATCTGCTACGGCATGCAGGCCATGGCCAAGCAGCTGGGCGGCGAAGGGAGCTTCAGCGAACAGCGCGAATTCGGTTACGCCGAAGTGCGGGTGCATGGCCACACCCGGCTTCTCACCGGCATCGAAGACTTCCGCACGGCCGACAGCCACGGCATGCTCAAAGTGTGGATGAGCCACGGCGACAAAGTGCAAAAAATGCCCGAGGGTTTTGTGCTCATGGCTTCCAGCCCGGCTTGCCCCATTGCCGGCATGGCCGACGAAGCCCGGCACT
>JAJUJN010000367.1 GCA_029265335.1 Alcaligenaceae bacterium | reverse complement strand
TGCGGATGCGCGCGGCAGCCTCGTCGATGAGGTCGATTGCTTTATCGGGCAGGAAGCGATCGGTAATGTAGCGATGCGAGAGCTCGGCGGCGGCCACGATGGCCGGGTCGGTGATTTCCACCCCGTGGTGGATTTCGTAGCGCTCCTGCAGACCGCGCAGAATGGCAATGGTGTCTTCTACCGTGGGCTCATCCACCAATACCTTCTGGAAGCGGCGCTCGAGGGCGGCGTCTTTTTCGATGTACTTGCGGTATTCGTCGAGCGTGGTGGCGCCAATGCAATGCAGATCACCACGCGCCAGGGCAGGCTTGAGCATGTTGCCGGCATCGATCGCGCCTTCGGCGCCGCCGGCGCCCACCATGGTGTGCAGTTCGTCGATGAAAACAATGGTGCGGCCTTCGTCTTCGGCGACTTCTTTCAGCACCGCCTTCAAACGCTCCTCGAACTCACCGCGATACTTGGCGCCCGCCAGCAAGGCGGCCATATCGAGCGAGAGCACGCGCTTGTTCTTGAGGGTTTCGGGCACTTCGCCATTGACGATGCGCTGCGCGAGACCCTCGATGATGGCGGTTTTACCCACCCCGGGCTCACCGATGAGCACGGGGTTGTTCTTGGTGCGGCGTTGCAGGATCTGAATGGAACGACGGATTTCGTCGTCGCGGCCGATGACCGGGTCGAGCTTGCCATCGCGCGCCCTCTCGGTGAGGTCGACGGCGTACTTCTTGAGCGCTTCGCGTTGGCTTTCACCTTCGGGGTTATCCACTGGCTGGCCACCACGTACGGCGTCGATGGCCGCCTCGAGGGCCTGCTTCTGCAGCCCGGCTTCGCGCAACAAGCGGCCCGCCTCGCCCTTGTCGTCGGCCAGCGCCAACAAGAAGAGCTCGCTGGGAATATAGGTGTCCCCGCGCCGCCCGGCTTCTTTATCGGTGAGGTTGAACACCGTTTGGAGATCGCGGCTGATTTGCACGTTGCCATCGCCGCCCTGCACTTGCGGCAGACGCTGCATGGCTTCCTGCAAGGCGGATTGCAAGCGGTTCACGGCCACGCCGGCGCGCGAGAGGATGCTGTTGGTGCCGCTGTCGGGATCGGCGAGCAGGGCCGCCAGCACGTGCACGGGCTCGATATAGGGGTTGTCGTTGCGGTTGGCCAGACTTTGGGCATCGGCCAGCGCTTGCTGGAACTTGGTGGTGAGTTTGTCGAATCGCATGAATGTCTCGATCTTTGTTGGTAGCGTCGCCGGCAGCCGCGGGTATGGCGTACCTGCGCGGTACCTGGCGATGTGTGATGTTGGAAAGATCGGGTCATTGAGCCATATTTCAAGACCCTGCCATGGGCTAGGTTAGCGCATCTGCAGGCTCTGGCGGTAGAGGCTTTCGTAGCGCGCCGCAATGGCGGGCCACGAGAATTGGCGGGCCAGCTCGACACCTTCGCGCGCCAGGCTCGGGGCAAGGGCGAACTCGCTATGCAACTGCGCCACGGCGGTAGCCAGCCCACTGGGGTCGCGCGGGTCAGCCAGCAGAAGCGCGTGCCGACGATGCTCCAGATGCGCTGCAAAGCCACACCATTGGGCGTCGCTCACAATGACCGGCAAGCCGCAGGCCATGGCTTCGAGGGGCGCCATGCCAAAGGCGTCACCCAGGGTGGGAAACACACAGAAGTCGGCAGCGGCGTAAAACGGCCAGATCGGGGTTTGCGCGGGCCAGGCATGCACCCGATCGCCCAGGCCAGCCTCGTGCGCAGCTGTGCGCACGCGCTTAGCCATGGCTTCTGCACCGCCCACCACGATCACGTGCCAGGGTAAACTGCCGCTGCGCATGGCCTGCAGCACCGTGGCAAAACCCTTGCGCCAGGGGTCGTTGGCCACCAGCACCGCGATCCGTGCGTTGCTGGGCAAATTCAATTGCTGACGGGCCTCGGCGCGTGTGGGCAAGCGCTCGGGCAATTGCACGCCGGGCGTGATGACTTCCCGGGCTGCGGTGCGCGAATACACCGCAGCAATCTGCTCGTCGATGCGCTCCGAAGCCGGCACCAGCCATTTGCCACGCGCCGGGGCGAAGCGACGCCGCTCCAGATACAGATACGCTTGCAGGCGCGGGCTCAATGCGGTGGCCAGGCGACGCCACAGCGAGCGGTCGCGCTCGCGTCGGCTGTAGCGCACCGGTACGACATGCACGCCGTGGATATGGCCGGGCGGTGCATTCTCGTGAGAGTGCACCACATCGTAATCTTTGACCAGCGCGCTGCAACGTTTCGTGAAACGCCACAGGTTCAGCCATCGGGGCACGCCGCGCTGCTGAGGCAGCAGCGTATGAGGGAGCTGCAGATCGCTCTGGTAGTGCTGGCAAAACACATGCACGTCGTGACGGCTCGCCAACTCGGCAAGCAGATGTTCCGCATAGGCTTCGGCCCCGCCATGACGCGCGCCGAAGCGACGCGCAATGAAGGCGATGCGCAAACGGTCGCGACCATTGACGGTGGTGCTTGCCGGGCGTGCGCTCACGCCGCGCTCCGTCGATCTTCGTAGCGAGTGAGCAGTTTTTGCAGAACCGCCGGAAAGTGCGTGGTCCGGGTGATGTTCACCCGCGGCAACTCGAGAAAATCCTCGCCGCCATGCACCCGCCCGCGGTCGGTGGTGGTGGCGCTTTCATAGCCCGCCGCGCGAGCCATCGTTACGTGCTCGGGCAGGTAATGTCCATAGGGGTAGCAAAAGGCCGTAACCGCGGCGCCGGTGAGAGCCTCCAGCCGTTCG
>JAJUJN010000332.1 GCA_029265335.1 Alcaligenaceae bacterium | reverse complement strand
GTTGCCGTGCGAAATGAAGCTGATGTCGACCAGACCGTCGCGCACACCCTCGAAGGTTTGGGCGGCGCTCATGGGCGCTTTGGGCAGGTAGCGGATCTGCAGTTGGCCGTTCGACTCTTCTTCCACCATTTTGGCCCAGTCATTGCGCAGCAATTGAGTGAAATGGTGACGCGGAGGTGTCCAGCCAGAGACGGTGAGCACCGTCTGGGCCGTGGCCACGCCGCTGGTGGCCAGCAGCACCAGGCTGGCGCCGGCCAGCGTGCTCAATGACATTCCGAGAGTTTTCATGCGAAGTCTCCTTTTTGCGGAAAGAAAGGATAGGCGTTTAGGGCGTAGAGGCAGGTGGCGAATCGATCCCGGCACGAAAGCAGCCGGGGGCGAGTCAGCTCAGCGCCGTACGCAACGTTTGGTACCAAGCGTTGTGAGCTTCGGCCAGCATCAGATGCGTATCAAAATGGTTGGCGCCCCGCACGATAGTGGTGCTGACCGCCTGCTTCAGGCTTTCCATGGCCGCTGCCATGCGGTGATTGGAATCCACAATACGCTCAAAATCATGCTCACCCCAGGTGAGGTGAAACGGCGTGCGGTTGTTTTCGAGCGCACAGATAGGGCTCGCGCCGGTGTCGTCTTCCGGGGCGGCAAGTAGATAGCGGTATACGCGCCCGGCACCGGAAGCGGAGGGCACACGCCCGTAGCGGAGGTCCATGGGCCCGCTGATGGGCAGGCAAGCGCGAACCGGTTGAATTCGACCGCCGAGCACGGCCATGGCAACCAGGTGCCCACCTGCGGAGTGCCCGGCCAGGGCCAGTCTTTGAGGGTCGCCGCCGAACTGCTCGCAGGTGTTCTGCACCCATTGCGTGAGCGCAATGGTGTCGTCGAGCTGTGCTGGCCAGCGATGTTCTGGCGCCAGTCGATAGCTGGCGATGGCGAGAATCATGCCTTGTGAGGTGACTGCTGGCGCCATGAAGCGGCACCATTCAAGGCCGCCTGCCATCCAGGCCCCGCCATGCAGAAACACCAGCACCGGCAGCTTGTCTTGCGGTGAGGCCTGGGCGGGACGATAAATTTCGATTTGCTGTTGCGGATGAGGGCCGTAAGCGTGGGTATGCAATGGCGCAGTGGCCAACTCCTGCGACAAACGGCGTGCGCGACTGTCGTAATCGGCGGCTTGTTCAGCCTCCGACGCTACCGGGCGATGCATGAACTTCAAAACGAGACCCTCTTTGAGCACAACAGGCTGACTTTGCCATAGCGCCTACAAGGCGTAAATGATCCCTGGGGATCATAAGATCGGGCATTGCAGTTGGGTCAGGAGCTTGGGGTACGAAGATTGGACCCAAAGCGCGATCGCCACTCGCTGGGCGCAAAGCCAGTGAGTTGACGGAAGCGGCTGGAAAAATGCGCCGACGACGAAAAGCCCAGTTCGATCGCCAAATCCGTGAGCGAAACCTGCGAATCCTGCAGACGCCGCTTGGCAGTTTCGATGCGGCTATGACTGATCATTTGATGCGGTGTATACCCGGTGCTTACCCGAAATGCACGGCTGAAATGATCCACCGACAATCCTGCCAGCACCGAGAGATCAGCCAGTGTGACTTCGGGATTGGCTTCAATGGCGGCCAGCACCGGTAGCAGTCGGTCGCGCGAGAGCCCTGAAACGGGTGAGCGCTCGGGGTTGGCTTCGCCCAGCAGCAAGGAGAGCAGGCGGCGCCACTCCGCCTCAAATCCTGCTTGCTGACTGGCGAGCGTGGTGCGTTGGCTGCGGGCACTCAGTTCCCATAGCCTGGCGACCGAGCGGCTCAACAGGGGAATGTGATGCGGCTGCATCGACAGGCGCCGCAAGTTCTCGGTGAGTTCGTCGCGGTCGATGTTGAGCCAGTCAGCCGCCTGTTGCGGCGGCACGCTCAAGTGCAGCACTGTAGGTTCGCTTTCGAAGCGCCAGAAGCTGGCGCAAGCCGGCGGCGTAAGCAACACTTTGCCGGCCTCGTCGATAAAACGCTGGTCGCCACTCCCTACGTTGCGCACCACGGGCGCACGCGCCGAACGCCATACGACGCTCACGATGAGGTGATCCACCGCGGGATACTCGATGCCTTGGGTGGGTGCGTGTTGCACGAGCGCCAGCGTGGCGCCGGAGCTCCGGAAGCGGCGTACATCAGCTCGTTGACAGGGCAGCGAACCGCCTCGCAGATATTGGGCAAAACCGGTGGTTTGAGAAACGGACAAGCTCACGGACAGGCCTCCGCAAGCAGTGGACAGAAGCTCTGCCCACTGCTGGACTTGGGCCGCGAGCAGGCCGGCAGCAAACTCAGCCGGCCGTAGCGGCCTCGGCGCGCCCCTGCAGCTGCTGCAGCATGGCGACGTCCATAAGGTACAGGGTTTGGTCGTTATCGTCGATAAACGCGGAAGGCCCCTGACAGACCATCAACAGTTCGGTGTCTTCCACGAAGTGCAAGGGGTCGTGGATGGCATCTTTGGGCTCGGAGATGTAATCGCCGGGCTTGTAGGCGCCGGTTTGCATATGCTCACCCGAGCCTTTGAAGATGTAGATCTCGGCCGAATCCAGATGCTTGTGCCGGGGCAGCACGCCGCCGGCTTCGGCGCGAATCATCACGCTGAAGGCGCCGGTTTCGGGTACGGTTTTGATGACCTTGACGGATACCTTGGGCGCCAGCGGCAACCAGGGCAGGTCGTCGCAAGCGACAGTGTGACCACCTTTTGAAGTCATGATGAAGTCTCCTTTTTGCATAGCCGTGGCATGCGCCAAACGCAGCGCGCCATTCGGTCTGCAGAAGATCTTACGTCGTCGTACACCGCGCGGCTTTCAAATTTCCGCGATCAGTGCTCCTCCGGTGCGAGAGGCGAAAAGGTAAAGCTGGCTCGGGATCCACACGGCCCCCACCACCCCTGTGCCTCACAAGCCCGGCGGGCGGGCCCGATACGCGGAAGGTACAGCTTATTTGGTACTCCGGTAGCTCCCACCACTCACTGTGTTTCACCAGCAGTTAGGTGGGCGCCGTTCGGACATGGGAGGCCGCGGAGAAGTCGGTGGGTGCAATGGAATGGACGCCCCTACCCGAACCGGCATCCGTGTGCCAAAGTG
>JAJUJN010000459.1 GCA_029265335.1 Alcaligenaceae bacterium | reverse complement strand
GCCACCACCGGCGGCGACCTCACCTATGCGGGTGGTGTCGATGCCCAAACGCTCGACCCACAATTCATTACCGACATTCCTACGTTTCGCGTGGTCGGCTCCATGTACGAAGGGCTCACCGCGCAGAACGCAGATGGCGAAATCATCCCCGCGCTGGCCACAGAATGGAGCGTGAGCGACGACGGACGCACCTGGCGCTTCAAGCTGCGCGAAGGTGTCAAGTTTCACGATGGCAGTGAGTTCAACGCCGAAGCTGTCAAGTTCACGTACGATCGCTTGTTGGACCCTGCCACCGGCTCGCCCCGGCGGAGCGCACTAGCGGCCGTCGAGAGTGTGGAGGTGATCGACGATTACACGGTAGACATCACCACTCAGGCTCCCTTTGCCCCTCTGTTGGCGCAACTCAGCACCTACAACACCTGGATCATGAGCCCCGCTCAGGTCGAAAAAGTAGGAGAAAAGGTGCGCGAACAGCCTTCGGGCACAGGTCCTTTCCGCTTCCACAGTTGGCAGCCCGGCGAGCGACTCAAAGTGGTGCGCAACGACGACTATTGGGGCGACAAGGCCAAGCTCGACAGCGTCACCTTCACCGTGGTGCCCGAAGATTCGGCGCGGGTTTTGCTGCTGATGAGCGGTCAGGCCGATGTGATTTCCGGTGTGCCCACGGTCATGGTCGACCGGCTCGAGTCCAGTGATGCCGTCACGATGATTCAAAAGACGGGTTATCGCACCATTTACCTGGGAATGAACCTCGAGATGGAGCCGTTCGACGACCCACGCGTGCGCGAAGCCGTGGCGCTCGCGGTGGATAAAGAGGCTCTGCTCAATGGTGTCATGCGGGGCATCGGCACCCTGGGCGGCTCTTACGAATCATCGGTGATCGCGGGCTCAGCCACCGATCTGCCGCCGCATCCCTACAACCCGGAGCGCGCTCGCGAGCTGCTGGCCGAAGCCGGCTACGAGAACGGCTTCGAAGTAGATTTCTACGTGCCCACCGGTCGCTACAACAACGACCGTCAATTGGGCGAGGCTATCCAGGCGCAGCTCGCCGAGGTTGGTATCGATGCCAACCTGATCTCGCCCGAGATCAGCGCCTACCTCAACATTCTCACGCGCGCCGAAGCTCCCTTGTTCATCAGCGGCAAGGGCAGCCCAAGCGGCGATATGGACTTCACCCAAACCTTGAGCCATGGCAGCACAGGTCGCATGAACCACTTCAACCTCAAAGACGAAGAGGTGGATGAACTGATCGAAGCGCAACGCGTGGCGGTAGACCCTGCCGAGCGACAAACCATTCTGCACGACCTGCAAACCCGGGTGTACGAACTCATTCCGCACATGACGCTGTTCTACGAAGACCAGCTGTGGGCCACGCGCAGCAATGTGCACGACTTCCAGGTGTACGTGAACGAGTTTGCCGACTTCAGCGACGCCTGGATCGAGCAGTAATGGTCAGGCCTGAGTCGAACCGCAAGCAAGAGGGTGGTGCATGATCGGATTTATTCTGCGGCGCTTGCTGCAGGCGATTCCGGTGCTGTTCGGGGTTTCGGTGCTGGTGTTCATGATGCTGCACCTGATCCCCGGCGACCCGGCCGAGCTCATTGCTGGGCACCAGGCCACTGCGGAAGACGTGGAAGACGTGCGACGTTCGCTGGGGCTCGATGAACCTTTGCTCAATCAATATCTCACCTTTATCGGCAATGCCGTGAAGGGTGATTTCGGGCAGTCGTTTCGCACCGGTCGACCCGTGCTCCAGGAAATCGGCTTTCGTTATGGCAATACGGTGTTGCTGGGTGTGAGTGCGATCGTGATCGCCGTGGTGGTGGGCGGGCTCAGTGGCATCGTGTCGGCCGTTCGGCGTCAACGCTGGGCCGACCATGCCACTTTGTTTGCGTCG
>JAJUJN010000127.1 GCA_029265335.1 Alcaligenaceae bacterium | reverse complement strand
GCCGTGCGGCCGCCGCCGGATTGTACTCTGCCTCAAGCGGGCGCCAGCTCGGCGAGGGCTGGCGCCATGATCTCTGCGGCAGTGTCTGCCCAGCGCGTCACTCGATATTCCTGCCGAATGCGTTGGGTCAAGCGCTGCCGTTCTTCGTCGTGCCGAGCCCAGTGCAACATGGCGTCTGCCCAGGCGCGCACATCTTGCGGCGGCAAAAGCGGGAGCAAGGAGGCGGGCGCAATTTCGCCGATGGCCCCGGCCGACGACGCCAGGCATGGCTTGCCATAGGCCAGGCTCTCGGCCACGGGCAATCCCCAGCCTTCATATTGCGAAGGAAACACGCTGAACTGGCAATGACGGTACAAATGATCGATATCGGCGTCTGAGGCATGCGGCAAGATCACGATGCGATCACGCACCCGTGGGTCGAGCGTGAGCGACATCCACAGATCATCCACCCGCCAGCCTCGCATGCCGGCAAACACCAAGGTGGGGAGATCGGCTTGCTTGCGATCCAAAAGATCCAGCAGCGCGCGATACAGCACTTCGTGGTTCTTGCGAATTTCGATGGTGCCGACGGTGAGAATGAAGGGCTGTTGCGCCAATGCCACCACAGCGGGATCGGGGGCATGCTCGGTTGCACTCAGTTCGTCGCCCAAACGCACAACCGAGGTGGCTGGCGTTGGCAAACCCACTTGCGCATAAAAGTCGAACAGATCCTGCCGAGTGCGTTCCGAAATGCACACCAGGTGATCGGCGCACCAGGCCAGATCCACCAGATAGCGTGCACAGCTCTGGTCGGCCTGATCCCAGTAGAAATGCGGGAAGAGCACTTGGATGAGGTCGTAAACCACGCCATAGATGCGCAGCCCCACTTCGCGCCGAGCGCGATGAAGCGCAGCGAGCCGGGCCGGTGTGTGATCGGCGTTGAGGCAGAGGTAGCGATCACCGGGTCGGAAGCGCAATGGCGAGACCGTGGGCTGCCAACTGGACACCGTGCCAGCCACGGCATTGCCCGCTGCGTCGTAGCGCCGCGCGAGCACCGCCTGGGCTTCGGCCCTGGGCATCGGATACCAGCAGGCCATGTCGACATCGTAGACACACCAGGCCACCTGCGGCAGGTTCTGATGGAGCGCCCAACGCAGACATTCCTGCTCAACCCGCGTGATGCCGGAAGGGGCACGATGCCAATGAAACGAAGCCGTGAGGTCGAACCAGATCGTGCCACTCATGCCGCCCTTGCCTCCGCGCTTGCCAAATATTGCCGAATCCGCGCCAGCACTTCCTCCGTACCCGCCATTTCATCATTCTCCATGAGGCGACCGGAGGGGAGCGGCGCTTGCAGCAAGTGCCGCAGCTGCCATTGGAACTCCGCGGAACGATCGGCCACCACCACCCCAGGCAAGGCATCGGTGTGTGGCGCCAATCCGCACAGAGCCGCACTGGTCGCCAACACGTGCGCCGGGCTGGCGAGGCCGTCGAGCATTCGCATGGACGCCATACCTGTGGCCACCGCGGCGACGCCGCGCGGCACCACATGCACAGCGGCCGCACTCCGGATGGCATCCCAGGTTTGTGCTGCGACCTCGCCCAATACATGAGCCCGGCTGCTATTGACCCCCGCCCAGCGCTGCCAGGCGGGGCGCTGCGCCAACGCCGGCCCGATCGCTCCCACCAGCAGCAAGCAGGTTCGAGGTGGCAGCCAGGCCAGGCTGGGCAGCAGCATGGCTTCGGCTGCCTCCACAGTCGCTGGCTGCGCGTTGCCTATGAGCACTGCGAAAGGCTCTCGGGGAAGGTGATCGCGAGCAATGGCAGTGCGTACCGACGGGGTGGACAACCACGGCGCCGCTGTGGGTGCGAGCACCAAAGCGCGGTCGCCCGCGAGCAAAGCGGAGTTTCGCCACGCACCTTGCTCAACAGGCAAGATCACGAGGTTGGCCCCGCCCAGCGCCTGCTCGTGACTGCTGCGGTCGAGGTCATCGCGAGGTGCCTCGTTGGGCGCATAGACCACCCACGCCCGACCGGTTGCGCCCGACTGGACTTCGTGCCAGGCACGCCAGCTGGCTGGGGAATCCAAATGCCAGATACGGGGGAGACTTCCGTGAGACAAACCGGGCTGCGCAGCAAGTTCGGCGGGCGCCATGGTTCGCACGCGCCAACCCTCTTTCTCGTAGGCTGTGCGCAGCCGTCGGCTGCGATAGTCGGCGCCACAGTGGGGGTCATCCAGCCGACCACCAGAAACCACAATCACCTCGCAAACGAACCCACCCGCAGGCACTTCGGCTACGCGGCGCGGCGCCTGACTAACCGCTTCGAGTGGTGGCAGCCACCGCGCCTGCCAATTGCCCGCAGGCTGGCGAACGGCGCGGTGGCCAGCACGATGCCGCGCCCAGCGATTCGCCAGCGACCACTCCAGCTGCACGCCACGCTCGGCCATTCGGGCGATCCATGCGAGTTCGCTGCCCAACACACCCGGCGTGCGCCAGCCAAGCTCGATGGCCTCGGCATACCGCTGAGCCACCTGCGTCGGCGAATGCTCGCCGGCCACACGCTCCTTGCCCGCCTCGGCCAGCGCGGCCCGCTCTGCCGGCGCCATGTTCAACATGGCTTCGAGAGCGTTGGCGATCTCCTCGATCGACGGTTGCGCTGACAGCAGCATGCCATGGCCATCCACCAGCTCCCGGTTGGCGCCATGGTCATTCACCACCACCGGCAAACCGTTCGCCATGGCTTCGAGCACGGCGCGTGAGGTTTCGCCTCGAGAGTTCG
Source organism: Alcaligenaceae bacterium (assembly GCA_029265335.1). Taxonomy (GTDB): domain Bacteria; phylum Pseudomonadota; class Gammaproteobacteria; order Burkholderiales; family Burkholderiaceae_B; genus Verticiella. Next base: position 3,540 of record JAJUJN010000127.1, on the reverse strand, counting down.
CCCGCAGTTGCACGGCCACGTCGGCCGCCGCTAACCAGTGCCGATATTCCGCTGCCGACACGTGCCCCGTGAGCTTCGCCTGCGGGGTGTTGGCAAGCTCGGCCCCCAGCGCTGCGGCCGGCGCGCCGGACATTTGGTGATCCCCCACCAATACCAAACGCAGCGCGGTGGGTTGCGCCAGCCGCTCGCACAACAGGCGAAAGGCTTGCACCAGTTCTACCGACATCTTGCCCGCACCGGCGTAGCCGAAGGCGCAGAACACAAACTGCGAAGGCTCCACACCCAACGCCTTCCTGCTCGCCGCGCGATCGAGAGCCTGCGCCGGTTGAGCCTGAGCGAGCGGAACGACATGGGCTGTGACTGGCAGCGCAGCCTGCATTTGCTCTTGGACGGTTTCCAGCGAGTGCTGGGAATGCACGATCAGGCCGCGACTCTGCGCCACGATATCAGCACAACAGGCATAGCGAGCGAGCACCTCGGCTTCGCCCGCCTCTCGCCAGTGCTGCAAGGCGGGCACACCGTGCCCCACCCAAAGTGCGCGCCGCAGTGCTTGCGGCAGGCGCCCGCTGTGCTGCGCATGAGCCACGAGGTGGCCCAGGTAGACATCATGCAGCACTACCACGCCGGGCAGCTCACGGAGTAACGCTAGGATATCGACGTGGTAGGGCGAATTGCCAAAATGATAGAGCACCCGGTGAAACTCATGGGCTCTTTCGCGAAAACGCGCCAACGACAGATATTCGATGCCGGCCACGCGCTGGTCGTTGCTGACTTCGTGCAGCATGACAGCGCTCACATCGTAATATGCCGCCATTTCGGGCAGCAACTCGGCACTGAAGTCGGCAATGCCGCTGGGCACCGGCGGCAAGGGCGACACCCAGGCAAGTTTGGGTCGCCCGGCCGTGTGGTGTTGTTGGTTTTTGCGCCGCTGCACATGCGCGCGCAAAGCTTGCAAATCGCTCCCTTCGCCCGTGCCCTGTCGCTCCGATGTTTCGTTGGCATGCAGAGGATGGGAATTTTGATGAACGACCGGGGCGAGCGCTTCCTGCCAGCGTAAACGAGCTGGCGAGCCGCCCAGGCTGGAGATCTGCAGGGTATAACAGAGCGGCGTTCGTTCTTGCTCCTCAGCGGGGTGCTCGCTGCTTGCCGCCAACACGCTGGCGCCGAGCCCAATGGCTCGGACACCCGCCCGCCCCACAAGACTCGGCAAACCGGAGGAAGTGTGGCTGCTGACCTCGTAAGGCAACAGAACCACATCAGGCTGGCGGGTGTGCACCTCCGCCCACCAACTGGCATCGGCCGCGCCCTGCCAAGATTCGTTTTGGCTCAGCGACTGCAACACCGGCACGCTGCACCATTCGCCCGCTGCGCCCAACTCCCGCAACCGTTGGGAGAGATCAATGAGATCGCCGCGCTGCCACCATATCACCTCGTCTGGCGCCATCTCTGCCGCCCACAACGCCAGCGCCTGCAGCGTGGCGGAAGGCAGCGGTGCGGCCAGCTGCAGGAATTGGAGATCGACGGCCCAGCGCATGGTCAATCTGCCCGTTTAGCGATCAGCCAGAAGCGTCGCGCGGCCTGCAAGGCGGTATCGAGCGGCGACAAAGGCACGTCTTCGCTGGGCGCGACCGGCGTATCGGGCACCGGCCAATCGCAGCGCTGCACCGTCGCCTCTGCCAAGCCAGCCGCCGCAGCCAGATCGATAGCGGCGGTAGGATGCAGCGGCCCAGCGAGCGGCGACCGACACAAAACGGCCAGTTCCAGCAGATTCTCGGGGTTGGCCATGCCCACCGCTAGCCAACCCCCCGGTTTGAGGCGTTGGCGGATCAGCGCCAGCAATGCGCCTTGATCAGTGCGTTGCAAACGATCGAAGCCATCGGCGACCACCACGCGCTGCAGCTCCTCAACGGGATGATCGTGCAGCAAGCTTGTCCAGTTCGCGATATCGCTCGGTGGCAAGTCCAGTACCGGGGCTGAAATACCTTGGTCGGCCGCCAGACGCGGAGCCAGCGCGGCCTGGGCGGCAGCCAAGCGCTCGGCGGCAAGCGGCGCCCGGGCCTGAATGACCCACGAGAGACTCGCTGTGCGATCCGCTGGCTGGCTGGCATCGCCGCCTTGCACTGCCTCACCGCCGGACGGCCAGGCTGCAGCCAGCACGTCGAGCCGACGCTGCATGCCCTGCAACTTGGCCTGCAACTCGTGACTGTGACGTAGCTGTGAGGCTTCGCCGGCGCGCAGCCGATCGATACGCCTGGCCAGGTTGGCATCCTCGAGCTGCGCCAGCCGCGCCGTGATGTCGTCCAGCTGAGCCTGCATGGCGGGCAACGACTCTTGCTGCTGCGCCAGGCGCGCAATGTCGTCGCGCATGGCCTGACGCCAGATGGGTAATGACCAGACACCACGAACACGGCGCAGCAGTGCGCCCAAAACAGGAATGCGGTCAGTTTGCGACATGGCGATGGGTTTGGGGAAACAGGACCGTTGGAACGGCAGGGCAACGGCACTTGGCCTAAAATTCCGGCTCGATTCCACGATGGACGCCAGCGGGATTTTGCCATGCCGTTACATGAAGGTCGCCCCTACCTCTTGATTGTCGGGGCAATCCGGCAAGATATACCATACCCACGCCCTAACCCAGCCGAGGCCCAGCCCTGCCACCCGGGAGCCCGCTGTGCAGCCAGCGAGGCGGGGCGGTGACTCTACGACTCGCACTCTCCACCCGCACCCTGGAGCCCGAACTGGCCGGCACCCTCGACGGAATCGGCGTTTACACCCAGGCCCTGCGACAGCATCTCCCCAGCCAAGGGGTATCGGTTCAGGGCTATACCTTCGTGAAGGCCCATGAGGCTCCGCTGCTGCAGAACAGTCTGGCCATCCCTGGCAGCTACCGAGCTCACTTGATCGGCACGCTCACCGGGCTGCCGCCGCGATGGTCGCCCCCCGCCGACGTGGTGCACTTCACCGACCATCGTGTGGTGCGCACCCGCTTGCCCACGGTGGCTACCGTGCACGACGCCATTCCCTTGCGTTTTCCACAATGGGTACCGGGTCGTCTGCGTCCTCTGCGCAACTGGTTGCTCAAGCGCACCATTGCCACGGCGGATCGTTTTATCGCCGTTTCCCACTTTGCCGTGCAGGAACTGGTGGCTGATTTCGGTCTGCCTGAAGACCGGGTGAGCGTGGTGCCCAACGGGATCGACGACGCCTGGCTCACCGAGCCGCCGGCAGACGCGGCGCAGCGTCGAGCCGCCTGCGGCATCCCCGCCCTGCCTTATTGGCTCACCATCGGCACTTTTCAACCCCGCAAGAACTTCGACCGGGTTCTGGCAGCGTATGAGCAGCTGCCCGTGGCCGATCGTGACGCCACCGCGTTGGTGATCGTGGGCCGGGCCGGTTGGCATTGCGACGACACCGTGGCCACCATCCAGCGCATGCAGCAAGCCGGGCGACATGTGGTCTGGGTGCGGAATCTGCACGATCGCACCACACTTCGGGCAATCTACGCGGGCGCGCAGGCTCTGGTCGTCCCTACCCGCTATG
>JAJUJN010000531.1 GCA_029265335.1 Alcaligenaceae bacterium | reverse complement strand
GACAATCCTTGCAATATTTGGTAGACAGCGCTCGGCGCGCCACCCACGTGGTGAACCAGCTGCTTTTGATGGCCCGGGCCGAAGCCGGCGGCGTGCATACCGAAGTGCTCGACCTTGCCGAGCTCGCCCGCAGCAAAACCTCAGCGCGCATCAACGATGCCATGCAGCTGGGCCTGGATCTCGGCTTCGACGGCCCTGAAGACGCGTCGGAAACCAGCCCCGTGCCGGTGCAAGGCGACGCTCTGCTACTGGGCGAACTGATTCACAACCTGCTCGATAACGCTTTGCGCTACACCCCGCGCGGCGGCACCATCACGGTGCGAGTTTCGAGCCCTGCCCCTGACCAGGCCGTGCTCGAGATCGACGACAATGGCAGCGGTATTCCGCTGGCCGATCGCGAGCGCGTGTTCGATCGTTTCTATCGAGTTCTGGGCACTACCGCCAATGGCAGCGGCCTGGGCCTGGCGATTGCGCGCGAGATCGCCCAGCGTCATAGCGGCAGCCTTGAAATCACCGACAGCCCGCTTACCGGCGAACTCGGCGCCCCCGGCACCCGCGTACGACTGAGCCTCCCTCTGTATGCACCCTCCACCAACAACAACTGACCCGCAACCCGTCCAACGCAAGGCAGTGCTGCGGCGGTGTGCCTCGCTGCTGAGTGCCGGCCTGATGCTATGGCTTGCCGGCTGCGCCAGCACCACCGACCCCGTGCCCATCGATCGTTCCATTACGGCCACGGGGCAAAGCAGCCGCGTGGAATTTGTGGTGCTGCACTACACCAACAGCAATACGGCTCGCTCTTTGCAATTGCTGAGTCGCGGCAATGTGAGCAGCCACTATCTGATCACCGACGGCGCAGCCCCCAAAACCTATCAGCTCGTGGATGAAGCGCGACGAGCCTGGCATGCCGGCGAAAGCAGCTGGCGGGGCCGCACCTGGCTGAACGCCAGCTCGATTGGCATCGAACTCGTTCACGAACCCTTCGAATCCGGCACCGAACATCGTGCCGAGCCCGAGTGGCGACCCTGGCAGCAAACGCAGATCGATCTGCTGATCCCCTTGCTGCAAGACATCGTGCAACGTCACGACATCGATGCCGCGAACATCGTGGCCCACAGCGATGTAGCGCCGCAGCGCAAGCAAGACCCTGGCCCCAGGTTTCCGTGGGAACAACTGGCGCAGGCCGGGTTGGGACGCTGGTACCACGAAGCGGATGTACTCCGCTGGCAGGCCGAGCTGGCCACTCGGCCCTTGCCGTCGGTTCGCTGGTTTCAGGAACGTCTGGCAGAAGTGGGT
>JAJUJN010000304.1 GCA_029265335.1 Alcaligenaceae bacterium | reverse complement strand
CATGGGGCCATTGGCGTTACTGCCCATGAAGCAGCACCTCAATGCCTTGGGCCATGGCGGCATCGATCCCGCGCAGTTTGCCGCGGATTATCAGCGGGCAGGCAGTTCCGAAGACCTCGCCGAGGGCGCCCGCGCCTGGCGCGAAAAAAGAAAGCCCGCTTTTCGCGGGCGTTGATTGGCAAGGGATGCAGCGCCGCCTTATTCGGGGGCGCGCTCGCGCAAAGCCAGCGTGAGGCGTTCCGACAATTCGGTGAGCTCGCCTCGCAGCTGGCGCAAATGCGATTTGCTGATGGATAGCGACTCTTCGATGGGGGCGGCGTCTGGGTCGCTCAAACGATTGCGGGCGCCGCTGATGGTGAACCCCTGCTCGTAGAGCAACTCACGAATACGACGGATCAACAGAACCTCGTGGTGCTGGTAATAGCGCCGATTGCCACGTCGCTTCACGGGCTTGAGTTGGGTGAACTCCTGCTCCCAGTAACGCAGGACATGGGCCTTGACGCCGCACAGTTCTGCCACCTCGCCAATGGCGAAGTACCGCTTGGCGGGAATGGGAGGCAACACCGTGCCCGTTTGCGTATCCGAACGCGTCATTTTTCTTCCTCAGACATTAGCGATCAGCCCAGCATGGATTCCCGGTCGTCGAGATTGCGGAGCTCCGTGACTGCGGAGCCTTCTGCATCCGGGTTGGCAGATGGCGGTTTTTCCACCAATTGCTTGAGCTTCTGACTGGCATGAAAGGTAACGACCCGTCGCGCCGAAATCGGTATGACCTCACCGGTTTTGGGATTGCGTCCTGGCCGTTGCGGTTTGTCTCTTACCTGAAAATTACCAAACCCCGAGAGTTTAACGGGGTCGCCCTGCTCCAGGGCCAGGCGGATCTCATCGAAGAACGCGTCGACCATATCTTTGGCTTCGCGCTTGTTGAGGCCCACTCGTTCGAAGAGAGTTTCGGCCAACTCCGCCTTGGTGAGCGTACGGGGCGCCTCGGCGGCGCCGGCAACAGCGGCCATTTCGGATTCACTGACTGAAACTGACATGTTGGCTCGAGTATTGATAAAGGCGATGGGCTCCCCATGGGAAGGGAGCATGGAGGCCGCCAGAACCAGAGGGTGCCGGTGCGGCGGCCCATGACACCGGCGACAGGAAAGCTGCAAGGCCGAGGCTGCAACGCTGCCTCTTGGGCGAAGGTTAACGCAGCCTCGCCTGGTGCTGAGATTGCAGCGCGTCGATGAAGCGTGCCATGCAGGCATCCACACCGACGTCGTCGAGTGTAACCCGGGAATCCTGCAACCAAAAACGGAAAGCGAGACTTTTCTCTTTTCTTGACAATGACTTATCGCGCCAGACGTCGAACAGCACGACCTCGCGTACGGCCTCCATCCCGGGCTCCGCGCGCACCGTCTCGATGGTGTCGAGCATGGCCTGCACCGTGACCGATTCGTTAACCCACAAAGCGAGATCGCGAATGACGGGCGGCTGCCGCGACACCGCCGCCGGTTGCGGCAAACTGAGTTGCAACAGACGTTCGGCATCGACTTCGAACACGACTGGCGCCTGGTTGAGTTCCGCTTGCTGCACCCAACGCGGATGGAGCTCACCGATCCAACCCAAGTCATCACCATCGATCAACACCCGAGCAGAACGCCCTGGATGCAAGGCCGGATGTTCGGCGGCTTCGAAGCGCAGGCGATTGGCCGCGGCTCCGGCCAGCGCCTGGAGATCACCCTTGAGATCGTAGAAATCGACCCCACGTCGACCCTCGGTGCTCCACTGATCGGGCCACACTGGCCCCCAGGCCATGGCGCCCAGGCGCATGGGCTGCGCGACTCCGGCCACCTGCAGAGGCCCGTCGGCCAGCGCCGGATCGCGCCAATAGACGCGCCCCAATTCGAATACCCGTACCCGACTTTGTTTGCGATTGGCGTTGTAACGCACAACGTCGAGCAAGCCCGCAATCAGGCTGCTGCGCATCACGGACAGATGCGATGCAATGGGATTGAGCAAACGGATGGGATCGGCGTTGCCGGCCATATCCGTTTCCCACGACTTTTCTACAAAGCTGAAGTTGATCACTTCCTGATAGTCGAGGGTGGCCAACGCCTTGCGCAGAGCGTGCGGCGAGCGTCGTTGCTCCGACGTGTGGCGCATCAGCGCCGAAGTGATCGGCGCTTGCGTGGGGATGCGCTCGAAGCCATACATGCGTGCGACTTCTTCGATGAGGTCTTCTTCGATCTCGAGATCGAAGCGATGTGACGGCGGCGTGACTACGAAGGAATCGGGCGTCTGCTCATAGGCCAGGTTGAGACGTGAGAACGCGTCAGCCATTTCGTCGGCTGTCACCGGCACGCCCAGGACTTTCTGGCAGCGCGCGATGCGCATGGTGACCGGCTCCCTGGCGGGCAAGGCGGTGATCTGGTCGTCGATGGGGCCGGCCTGACCACCACAAACCTCCAGGATCAGGCGCGTGATGTATTCCAGATGCTGAGGGATGGTTTCGGCGTCTACCCCGCGCTCGAAGCGATGGCCAGCGTCGGTGGTGAAGTTGAAGCGTCGCGGCCGTCCCGCCACGGCATCGGGCCACCAGAAAGCCGCTTCCACGTAGATGTTTTGTGTGTCCAGACTCACCGCGGTGGCTTCGCCACCCATGATGCCTGCCAGGCTCTCCACGGTGTGCTCGTCGGCCACCACGCCGACCTCTTCGTCGAGGGTGACAGTCTGGCCGTTGAGCAACTCGAGCTGTTCACCGGCTCGTGCCCAGCGCACGGTGATGTGGCCCCGGATTTTGTCGAGGTCGAAAACGTGAGTGGGCCGGCCCAGCTCCAGCATCACGTAGTTGGAGATATCCACCAGCGCTGAGATGGAGCGCTGACCTGCGCGTTCAAGTCGTTGGCGGATGTACTCGGGCGTGGCAGCACGGGCGTTCACTCCGCGGATAACCCGTCCGGCAAAACGGCCGCAGAGGTCGGGCGCTTCGATTCGTACCGGCAGGGTATCGCTGATGGTGGCAGCAACCGGCGGCATTTCGGGCATCTGCAATGGCGCGCCAGTCAGCGCCGCCACTTCGCGTGCTACGCCGAGAACGGACAGGCAATCACCCTTGTTGGGCGTGAGCTTCAGCGTAAAGACCTGGTCGTCGAGGTCGAGGACTTCTCGCAGCGGTGCTCCCGGCTGCAAAGCTTCGGACAACTCCAGCAGCCCTTCATGATCCTGAGACAAACCCAGCTCCTGCGCCGAACAGAGCATGCCGTGCGATTCCACACCACGCATGCGAGCCGTCTTGATGGCCATGCCGCCAGGCAATTCGGCACCCACGCGCGCCAAAGGCGCCAACAGACCCTCGCGGGCGTTGGGCGCGCCACAAACGATCTGCAGAGGCTCGTTCGAGCCGTCGTCTACCT
>JAJUJN010000507.1 GCA_029265335.1 Alcaligenaceae bacterium | reverse complement strand
ACCGGCAGCGACCGCACGTCGGCCATCATCCCGCACAAAATCCTCGGGGAGGTCTCCAAGGCGCTGGGCGACGAAGGCACCGTCGAGGTCCATTTCGGCGAACGCCAGGTGGTCTTCGATCTCAAGCAGAACATCGCGCCGCAGGTGTTCACGCTCAAGCCCATTGCCGAATACCAGCACCGGCTGGTGCTCGACCTGTACCCCACCGAGGTGCAGGATCCACTCATGGCCCTGCTGGGGCCCGAAGAAGATCCGTTGGCCCGCGTCATCGAGCAATTGCGCAGCCAGGAGGTGGCGCCCGAGCGCGTCGCGCGACGTGCGCCGGCAGGCGAAACGCCCACGGGGCCCGGCTCGGTAGAAGCCACGTTGCGCGCCCACCCTACCCCATCACCCAAAAAACAGCGTCGAGAACTTGTGGTGGTGCTCGATGCCGGCCATGGCGGTGAGGATCCCGGTGCGGTCGGCCCCGGCGGAACCTACGAAAAAGACGTGGTGCTACAGATCGTGCGGCGAGTGAAGGAGCGTATCGACCGCATACCAGGGGTGCGAGCCGTGCTCACGCGCGACGGCGATTATTTCGTGCCCCTCAACACCCGGGTGCTGAAGGCGCGGCAGGCCAATGCCGACCTGTTCATTTCCGTGCACGCCGATGCCGCCCCCCGGCGCTCGGCCAACGGCGCTTCGGTGTATGCTCTATCCGATCGGGGAGCTTCCAGCACCACGGCCAAATGGCTGGCGCAAAAAGAGAACGCCGCCGACCTCATTGGCGGGCTCAACATCGGCACGCAGGATCAACTCAGTGCCAAAGTACTGCTCGACCTTTCTACCACGGCTCAAATCAACGATTCGCTCAAGCTTGGCGGCTTTCTGCTGCAGGAAATTGGGCGTATCAATCGACTGCACAAAAAGCAGGTGGAACAGGCCAACTTTGCCGTGCTGCGCACGCCAGACATCCCCTCGGTACTGGTCGAAACCGCCTTTCTCAGCAACCCCGAAGAAGAGCGCAAGTTGCGCACCTCCAAGTATCAGAATCAAGTGGCCGATGCCATCGTGAAAGGCATGCAAGGTTACTTCGCCGCCAATCCGCCACTAGCCAATACCAATCTTGCCAGCAATTGATGTCTGAAGGTTTCAAGCCCGCGTCACGGCCCATTGCGCAGTTGCCCGACCTGCTGGTGGATCAGATCGCCGCGGGTGAAGTGATCGAACGGCCGGCGGCGGTGCTCAAGGAGTTGCTCGAGAACGCCATCGATGCCGGCGCCTCGGCCATCGAGGTGCGCCTGGAGGGTGGCGGGGTGCGTCGGATCGCGGTGAGCGACGATGGTCACGGCATCGCGGCCGACCAGCTCGAACTGGCCCTGCAACGGCACGCTACCAGCAAAATCACCTCGCTGGAACAACTCGAATCGGTCACGTCGATGGGCTTTCGTGGCGAGGCACTGGCGTCGGTGGCGGGAGTGGCCGACGTCACCCTCACCACGCGCACGGCCGATGCCAACCACGCCTGGCAGATTCAGCAACGCGGGCGCCATCGTACCCCGGCAGCACCGGCTT
>JAJUJN010000234.1 GCA_029265335.1 Alcaligenaceae bacterium | reverse complement strand
GCTGGACATTGCCGTGGCCACCTTCGCGGTGCAGGCTGCGGGCGCGCAAGTGGTGCCGCTCAATCCAGCCTACACCTCGGCCGAGCTGGCGCCCATTCTGGCCGACGCCGCACCGGCGTTGCTGTTGCACGATGTCGCGGTGGCCGAGGCGGTCGCTGGCTGCCGCGAAGCGCTCACCGACGTTGCGGTGGTGGCGGTGGGCGAGGGCGCGCGCCGTCTGACCGCCTGGCGTGATCAAGCCGAGCTGGCGGATCTGCTGCCGCTGCCCTCGCCGGATGCTCTGTCCACTTTGCAGTACACCGGCGGCACCACCGGCGTTTCCAAGGGCGTGGATCTCGGACATCGCGCGGTGTCGATCAACGTCAGCCAGCGCGAGGCTTTGCTGCCGACGCGTATGGAGAGCGAACGCATTCTCGCCATCACGCCGCTGTTCCACGTATATGCCGTCTCGATGGGTCTGTATCTGGCGGCCTATTGCCGGGGAACGCTGGTGATCCTGCCGCGTTATCGGCCCGACTGGGTGCTACAAGCCATTGCCAGCGAGCGAATCACGCTGCTGTCGGGCAGCCCCACGATCTTCGTCGGGCTGATGGCCTATGAAGGCTTCGAACAAGCCGACTTGAGCTCCTTGCGGCTTTGCTTCTCGGGTTCTTCGGCGCTCTCGGAAGAAACCCTGCGCCGCTGGGAGGCGGCCACAGGCTGTGTGGTGGCCGAAGGCTATGGCCAGTCGGAAGCCGGACCGGTGCTCACCTACAACCCCAGCGAAGGCGTCCGCAAACTGGGCACCGTCGGCTACGCGGTGCCCCTCACCGAGATCGAAATCGTCGACGTGGCCACGGGCGACAAACCCTTGCCAATCGGCGAGATCGGCGAGATCCGAGCGCGCGGGCCGCAGATCATGAACGGCTATCGCAATCGACCCGCCGATACCGCCGAGGCCTTGCGCGATGGCTGGCTTTATACCGGCGATATCGGCAGTCTCGACGCGGACGGCTATCTCACCATCCGCGATCGCAAAAAAGACATGGCGATCGTCAGCGGCTTCAACGTGTATCCGCGTGAAGTAGAAGACGCGCTCTACAGTCATGACGCGGTGATCGAAGCGGCCGTGGTCGGCGTGCCCGACGACTATCGCGGCGAGCGTCTGGTGGCCAGCGTCGTTTGTCGCCATGCCGTTACGGTGGAAGACCTGGAGGCCCATCTCCAGGCGCGCCTCGTGAAATACAAGTGGCCCAGCGAGTTGCGGGTGGTGCGGGCGCTGCCCAAAACCACCGTGGGCAAGATCGACAAAAAGCAGTTGCGGCAGGATCTGTTAGCCGCAACTCACACCACCTGACCGAAGGAGCACCTATGGAAATCTCATCCCTGAAGGGCAAAGTGAGCGACGAAGAGTGGCGTCTGCGAGTTGACCTCGCCGCCTGTTATCGCCTGGTGGCGCTCTATGGCATGAGCGACCTGATCTTCACGCATATCAGTCTGCGTCTACCCGAGCACCTCACCGGAGGGCAGGAACAATTCCTGATCAATCCCTACGGCATGTACTTCGACGAAATGACCGCATCGGCGCTGGTGCGCATCGATATGGAGGGCAACATCCTGTCGGACACGCCCTATATCGTCAATCGCGCGGGATTCGTGATCCACAGCACCATCCATGCCGCACGCCCCAACGTGCAGTGCGTGCTGCATTGTCATACCCGCGCGGGCATTGCCGTCAGTGCGCAGCGCGATGGGCTCCTGCCCTTGTCTCAGCAGGCTTCGCTGGTACTCACTTCGCTGGCCTACCACGATTACGAAGGGCTGGCTGTGTACGATGACGAGCGGGTGCGCCTGGCTCGCGATCTGGGCGACGCCGACTTCCTGATGCTCCGCAACCACGGCTTGTTGACGGTGGGCAGTTCAGTCGCCGAAGCCTTCATGAATATGTACTTTTTTGAGACTGCCTGCCAGATCCAACTGGGAGCGCAAGCCGGTGGCGGCCCGCTGGTTCACGTGACTCCGGAAGTCTTGGCCGGTGTGTGCGACGCGGTGTCGCGCATGGGCGAATCGTCTCCCGCGGGTCGGGCCTGGCCAGGGCTGCTGCGCCGGCTCGATCGGCTCAACCCCGGTTATGCCAGTTGAAGTCGCGTTCTTTTTCTTCTCCTTACGAGTGAGGCTGTCATGCCCGAAATGTTGATGACTCCTTTTGAACATCCCGCCGCCTGGACTCGGGCGCAGATGCAGGGCAATCCTGAGTGGTCGTACACCCTGAACCCCTCGCAGGTGGCCGAGGTCAAGGCGGCGGTGCGGCATGCCATCGCCCTGGGTCGCCCGTTGTTGTCGCTCACGGCCGAAGACTTTCCTCTGCCCACGCTGAGCGCGCGTTTTGCCGAATTGCGCCGGGAGCTGGAAGACGGCCGCGGTTTTGAACTGTGGCGCGGCCTCGACGTGCCCGAGTGGAGCGTGGAAGAGCGCACGGCCGCCTTTTGGGGCCTCGGCTTGCATCTGGGGGCGCCGATTGTGCAAAACTCCAAGGGCGAATTGCTGGGCCATGTGATGAACACCACCAGCACCGACCCCACCATCAACGCCAACTCGCGTTTCTACCACACCAACAGCGCCGCGCCGTTTCATGTGGATGGCGCCGACGTGGTCGGTTTGATGTGCGTGCGTACCGCCAAAGCCGGGGGCGCCAGCCTCGTGGTGAGCTCCTGCAGTATCTACAACGGCATCCTGCGCGAGCGCCCCGACCTCATCCCGCTCCTCTACGAGCCTCTGTGGTTCGATCACCGTGGCGAACGGAACGCGGTCACCGGTGAACCCTACTGGGTCACCTCGATCGTTGGCTGGCGCGAGAATAAGCTGTCGATGATGTACCTGCGCAATTTCATCGAGTCGGGCCAGCGCTATTCTGGCGCGCCCCCGCTCGACGACCGCCACCGTGAGCTGTTCGACCTGATCGATCGCCTGGCGGAGTCGGACGAGCTGTGCCTGTCGATGGACTTTCAGCCGGGCGACATCCAGTGGCTGAACAATCACACCACACTGCACTCGCGCACCAGCTTCACCGATTACGAAGAACCTGAACGCCGCCGTTGGTTGCTGCGGCTTTGGCTGAACTTCGACGAGCGCAAACGGTTCACGGAAACCTACGGCTTTTATGGAATCGCGGTGGACGACGGGGCCACGGCCTGAACACGGCCTGAACACGGGATGCGCCCCTTCGCTCTTGACCTGTTTCATCACCGCCGAGCCTCGCTGAGCTGGTTGACCGCAGGAGAATGAAAATGGTGTCGTGGGATGTTCGGGGCGAGACTGTGGTCGTCACGGGGGCGGCCGGCGGCCTCGGGGGCGCACTGGCTCGTCGCTTCGCGGCGGCGGGCGCGGCGGTGGGGCTGGTGGACCAGCAGGAAGAAGCACTTGAGCAGATCGTGGCCGAGTTGCGCCAAGCGGGGGCCAAGGCCGTCGGCATGGCGATCGATATCGCCGACGATGCGGCTTGCGCCCGGGCGTGTGCGAGCCTGGAAGCTGAGTTGGGGCCGGTGACGGTTCTGATCAATAATGCCGGCATCTCGCCCAAACACGAGGGCAGGGCGCGCGAAGTCATGGATATTCCGCCCGAGGAATGGCAGCGAGTGTTCGCTGTGAACCTGAACGGCGCCTTCTACATGAGCCGGCATCTGGCGCCCGGCATGTGCGCTCGCGGCTATGGCCGCATCGTGCATATGTCATCGGTGGGCTCCCTGGCTTATGTGGGCCTGGCGGGTGCCCACTACGATGCTTCCAAGGCCGCGCTCAACTCGCTCACCCGATCGATGGCGGCGCAACTGGCCCCCTCGGGCGTCACCGTCAATGCCATCGCTCCTGGCCGGATCGCCTCACCCATGGCCGACACTGCCACCGGCGACACCAATCGCCGCTTGTTGGACATGATCCCCGCTGGCCGCTTTGGCGAAGCGGATGAAGTCGCCCATCTTGCCCTGTTTCTGGCTTCTCGAGAAAGTGCCTACATTACTGGCGAGGTGTACGCCATCACCGGTGGCCTGTCGACACGCTTGCGTCGTGAGTAGCGTGGTTGTGGTGGCCGGGCCTTCTCCTCATCACAAAATCTGATGACCGATCTCAGGTATCCCTATTTCCTCGTCGCGATGTTTCCTGCGTAGCATGCCATGCACGCGGATCGTGGTTCGATCCG
>JAJUJN010000137.1 GCA_029265335.1 Alcaligenaceae bacterium | reverse complement strand
TTCGTTTACGAGTGGGACGAATTCAGCCCCAGCGAGCAGGCGCTCGACGAAGACAGCCGCAAGGCCCGCGAACAAGCGTACCTGGCGGCCGATCTCGACACCGTGCAACGAATCCGCGAACTCGCCGAGCAGCCGCTGCTGTAAGTGGCGGTGGAGTGCGCTGCAGGCAGCACACTGCATCAATCGCTCTACCCCTACACGTAGTAGGGCCAGTTGCTGAGGCGATGCTCGCCCACGCCGTTGGTGCGGCGCAAGGCATGGGTTTGCAACAGCTCCACCAGAAGATTCCGGGTTTGTTGAGGCGCTATCACGTACTGTGCCGCGAACTGCCCCGCCATGGCCCACGGGCTGGTCTCGCGCTCAAATGCGGCCATTTTGTCCTCGAAGCCCGGCTCACCAGGCAGCAAGCCATGAACTACAGTCACTGCGGCAGCGGGAGCCATGAAGCCCACCTCGGCCGTAGGCCACAAAATCACCTCATCGGAATTGCGCCCACCGCCCATATTGAGGTAAGCCTGGCCGTAGGTTTTGCGCACGATGACCGTGAGCTTGGGCACCGAAACCGATTGCAGCGCCATCATGTAGTTCATGATGCGCGCTGGCGCAGCCTGCTCTTCAGCCTCGAGACCAATGTGAAACCCGGGCACATCCACCAGATTGATCAAGGGGATGTTGAACGAATCGCACAGCACAATGAAACTGGTGATTTTTTGGCAGGCTGCCACATCGAGCGCTCCACCCCGGTGCAACGGATTGCTGGCGATGATGCCCACCGTTTGGCCAGCCAATCGGGCAAGCGCGGTGATGGCTGTTTTGCCGAACTCGGCCTTGAGTTCGAACATCGAGTTGGTGTCTACGATGGCGCGCACGATTTTCTTCATGTCGTACACGCGCGCACGCGACTCCGGCAGAAAATCGAGAATGCGCTCCATGTCGCGGCCCGAACCCTGGGGCACCGCCGCCAAGGGCGGCGCCTCGCCCGCGTGGCTCGGCATGTACGAGAGAAAGGTGCGAATGGCTTCGATGGCTTCTTCGTCGGTGTCTACCACCTGATCCACCAGGCCCGTCTTTTGCGCATGCAGGCGCCAGCCGCCCAGGTCTTCATCTTCCACCTTGGCGCCCGTGGCCTGCCGCACCAGCTTGGCGCTGGACACCGACATGAGTGCGCCTTTGCGCATCACGCGGAAGTCGCTCAGCACGGTGTACCAGCTCGATGAGCCATAGCATTGCCCCAGTACTGCCGCCGCCCAGGGTGTTTCGCGCCGCCGCAGGTACTGTTCGGGATCGCCGCCCGAAGCTCCCATGCCCGCGGCGCCCAGCGTTTCCGGGATGCGACCACCCGACGATTCGCCGAAAAAGATCAGCGGTAAGCCACGCTGCGTGGCGACTCGCTTGGCGTGGGCCAGCTTGCGACCATTCACGATCGTGCTCGACGCCCCTTTGGTGGTGAAATCGTTCGACACGACCACCGCCAACCGACCGTCGATGCGACCATAACCAGCCACTTTGCCGTCCGCTGGCGCGCGTTCGCCGGTGTGAGCAAACTCGCCGAACTCGGTGTAACTGTCGGGCTCGCACAAATGGGCGATGCGTTCTCTGGCGTTCAGCAAACCCGCTTGGGCTCGCCTCTGCAGAGCCGCCGGATTGCCCATGGCACGAACCTGCTCGCGTCGCGCGTTGAGGTCGTCGACCAAACTCTGCAAGGCCGTGGGCTGGGTGGGGACAGCCTTACCCTTCTCGTCTGAAGGGCGCTGTGGCGATGAAGAACGCTCGCTCATGCCCCTGCCTCGATGATGGCTACCACCTGACCATCCTCGACGGTGTCGCCCTCGGCCACCGCCAGCGAAATCACCTTGCCGCCGACAGGTGCCAGCACCGGAATTTCCATCTTCATGGATTCAGCGATCAATACGGGCTCCTCGGCTTCGATGGTCTGGCCCACTGCCACTTCAATTTTCCAAACCGTACCCGTGACTTCGGCGATGACTTCATGCTGCGCCATGTATTTTCTCCTGAGCCGTAGGCGTGCTTTGCGCTTGCTTGAGCGCAGCAACCACCTGTGGCGTGATTTGTGTGTGAAGTTGTCCTGCGGCGTATTGCGGGTTTTGCAGCAGCTGCAGTAGAAAAGGAATATTGGTTTTGATGCCGGCAACGCGAGTGCGCTGCAGAGCATCGCGTAGGCGTGTCAGGGCTTCATCGCGTGTGGGCGCCCACACCACCAACTTGCCAATCATCGGGTCGAACCAAGGGGTAACCACATTACCTTGTGCATACCCCGACTCAACCCGCACATTCGCGCCATCGGGCCATGTCAACTCGGTGAGCGGACCTGGGCTGGGCAAAAAGCTGATGGGATCTTCGGCATAAATACGGGCCTCAAGGGCGCATCCCTCCGATTGCACCTCTTGGGCAAGCACGTCGTCGAGCGGCAAGCCGGCGGCCAGCTGAATCTGCGCTTTCACCAGATCCAGCCCCGTCACGGCTTCGGTCACCGCGTGCTCCACCTGCAAGCGGGTATTCATTTCCAAAAAATGGAAGATACCGTCTTCGAGCAGCATCTCTACCGTGCCGATATTGTTGTAGCCCATGGTGCTCAGGGCCGATTCCACCTGCCGCGCCATGCTGCCGAGCATGGCCGGATCCAGGGCCGCTGGCGGCGCTTCTTCCACCACTTTCTGATGACGCCGTTGCACAGAGCAATCGCGCACGCCAAGCACTTTGACCTTGCCGTAGTTATCGGCAAGAACCTGGAATTCGATGTGCCTGGGCTGTTGCAAATAGGGCTCGAGGTAAACGTCGCTCACGCCGAAGCTGCGCAGGGCCGCCTGACGGGCCCGAGAAACGGCCGCCACCAGCTCCTGCGGCTCGTGCACCGGCAACATGCCAATACCACCACCCCCGCCAGCGGGCTTGACCAACACCGGATAGCCCAATTTTTCGGCTGCGGTATGCAAGGCGGCTTCGTTATCACCCAGCGGGGCGGTGCCCGGCGTGACCGGCAGACCATGACGTTCCATCAGTTCCCGTGCCTGGGTTTTGTGGCCCATGGTTTCTATCCATTGGGCTGCCGGGCCAATGAAGCTGACGCCGGCATTTTCCACCTGACGTGCAAACTCGGCATTTTCAGAGAGAAAGCCATAACCGGGATGCAGGGCGTCGGCCCCCGACTCTCGCAGCGCCGCCAACAGTGCTGCGGAGTCGAGATAACTGGCGCGAGGGTTCTTCCCAGGCAAAAGCATGGCATGATCGGCGTCAGCCACATAAGGCAAATCTCGGTCGACTTCCGCATGTACCACCGTGGCCGTCAAACCCATTTGCTTCACGGCGCGCAAAATGCGGGCCGCTGCAGCGCCCCGATTGGCGATAAGTACATGCCTGAACATATTGCCTCCCCTGGGCGAATGCGAAGAATTCGAGTCTTGGCAGTATGCATCTATCCTGCCACATTGGTCAACTAGTGTACTATTAAAGCATGTCTGAAAACTCCAAAAGAATGCCTGACGGTGTCGACCTGGATCGCGCCCGCGAACTGGGCCTGGGCCGTTTGCTGCTCATGGCGAGGCGCGACTTCCTCAGCCGGTCGCAGCAGCAGATGCAGGCGCACGGCATGGCGGAGCTCTCCAACACGTTTGTGAGTGTGCTGCCCTACATCGACACCAAAGGCACACGCAGCACCGATCTTGCCCAGCGCTCTGGCCTCACCAAACAGGCCATCGCCAAGATCGTCAAGCAGCTGGAGCTTGATGGCTTGCTCAAGCGCGAGCCCGACCCCAGCGACGGCCGGGCGTTTCTGGTGCGCTTCACCCCAAACGGGCTGAAGCGCTTGCAGGATACGCGGCGCATGGTCGAAGAAGTGGAAGGAATCTACGCCGAACTGCTTGGCAAAGAGGAACTCGAACATCTGCGCGGCCTGCTGCTCAAGCTGGTACAAGCATCCCGCAGCAGCAGTTAGTCAACTTATTGACCAAATTGCAGAATTCCGCGATCATCGAGTTCTGAACCTGTCCTTGCCACCGGCGGTAGGTAGCACAGCTACTGCTGGGTGGGGGCACTTATCTACGGTTACGGAGTACATGGTCGTGCAGTCTCACCCCAATTCCCCTCTCGCCAATCTGCCCGAAGGTGCCCTCGAGGGCGTGCGCGTCGTTGAGATCTGCAGCACCTTCGCAGGCCCCGCCTGTGCCCGACTCATGGCCGATTTCGGCGCGGATGTGATCAAACTCGAGCCTCGGGAGGGCGACCCTGCCCGGCTGTTGGGCGACTTTGTCGACGACGTCTCATTGCAAGGCGTCAGCCTGATGCGCGGCAAACGCACGGTCGCCATTGATCTCAAATCGCCCGAAGGCCACGCCATCGCCCGCGAACTCATCCGCCGCGCCGACGTTCTCATCGAAAACAACCGACCGGGCGTGCTCGAGCGGCTCGGCCTGGGTTACGACGTGCTTTCTGCTGACAACCCAGGATTGGTGATGGTGCGCATCAGCGGCTATGGGCAAGACGGACCCAATGCGCAACGTCCCGGTTATGGCGCCATCTGCGAAGCGTTCGGCGGCGTGCGCTACCTCACCGGCGACCCCGATCGTCCGCCCAGCCGCGTGGCGCTGGCCACCACCGACTATCTCACCGCGGTGTACGCCGCGTTTGGCGCGATGATGGCTCTGTGGGCCCGCACGCGCACCGGCAAGGGCCAGGTGGTGGATGCTGCCCTCTACGAATCTGCGTTTTCCATGATGGAAGGCCTGGTGCCTGCCTACCAGAAGCTGGGCAAGATTCCGTTCAGAAACGGTCCCAACCTTCAGGCCTTCGCGCCCAACAGCCTCTACCCCACCAAAGACGACAGCTACGTGCTCATCGCCGCCAACAACGCCGCCATCTACGAGCGCCTGGTGGGCGTGATGCAACGCCCCGAACTGCTCACCGACCCACGCTACGCCACGGTGCGCGCACGCGCCGAGAATATGCAGGCCATGGACGCCGAGGTAGCCGCCTGGACCCTCCAGCACACCGGCGCCGAACTCGAGGCGATGCTGCTCGAAGCCCAGGTTCCCGTATCGCGGGTTTACACCATGGCCGATATTTTTGAAGACCCGCATTATCGTGTCCGTGAAATGCTGATCGATGTGGAGCATCCGGTACTGGGCACCACCGTCCAGAGCGGCATCGTGCCCAAGCTCTCCGACAATCCCGGCTCAGTGCGTCACGCTGGTCATGACATCGGCGAAGACACCGTGGCCGTGCTGCGCGATGAGCTGAATTACAGCGAAACCCGCATTCAGGAATTGTTGGCGACCGGTGTCGTGGGTGCCATCGAGAACAGGAGCTGAAGGCATGCCCCTGCCCAGCCCACCTCACTACCGATAACCCACACCCATCACGTAATCGCGCAGCAAGCCTTCTTGGTACTCGACTTCTTGCAGGAGCGCGTGCAGCACGTCGCGTGCCGAGAGGATGCCGATGGGTCGCGTGGTGTGATCAATCACGGGAAGATGCACCAGGCCGCGGGTATGCAGCTCTTGCCATACGTCTTCCACGGTGTCGTCGGGGCGACAGGCCACCACTTCACGCGTCATCACGTCGGCCACTGGCATGGTGCAGGTGCGGCCCACACACTCGCCGATTCTTGACACGATGTCGGTGCGGGTGACAACCCCGGCCAACAGCTCGTCGTCGTTACAGATCACCACGAGGTCGTGGCCGCGTCGGCCCAGGAGCTGGGCGGCTTCGGTCAATTGAGCGTGATGCCCCAGAGTGATTAATTTTTCAGCCGCGACGGCTTTGAGGTGTCGAATCAGTGTGGACATGGCGGCCTCCGCTTGAAGCAACACTCAACGGGGTGTTGCGGCTTCTTGCCAGCCTATTCTACGAGCGGTGTGGGGTGGGAACAAGAAACCCACCTTCGCATGCCATCGAACGCAAAAAAGCCGCTCGAGTGAGTAGACAAGTGACCCAATAGATCACGTAGCCCGCTCTCGGCCGAAGCGCGCCGATACCGCAGCGTAAAAAACATAAGAAGAAC
>JAJUJN010000099.1 GCA_029265335.1 Alcaligenaceae bacterium | reverse complement strand
GATGTTCTTCATCGACGGCGTGCTGACGCTGGCGATGGACGATCCGCTGAACCTCGATGCGCTCGACCAGGTCCGCCAGATCACGCGCTCGCAGGTGGAGACCGTGCTGGCCGAGCGCGAGTCGCATGCCGGCACCACGCCTTGGCATGAAGCTCTGCAATGCACCTCGTGGGCGCCGGCGCCGCAAGCCCAGCCCGAGGATATCTGTGCGCTGCCCTATACCTCGGGCTCCACCGGCAAGGCCAAAGCCTGTGTGCACACGCATGCCAGCCTGATGCACAATATCGCCGGCCAGGCGTTATGGCACGTGATGGCGCCGGGCACGCACTGCCTCGGCCTGGTGCCCATGTATCACGTGTCCGGACAAATGCACGCCCTGCACCTGCCTGTATATTCAGGCGGCACGGTGGTGGTGCTGCCGCGATGGAACCGTCGCCTGGGCCTCGAATTACTGGCGCGCGAGCGGATTGGCCATGCCAGTCTGCCGCCCACGGCCATCATCGACATTTTTTCGCAAGACGACTGGCGTGAATACGACCTCAGTGCGCTCCGACGCGTCACCGCGGGTGGCGCCAGCATGCCGCGCGAAGTCTGGGAGCGCATGGAATCCGCCTGGGGTCTGCCTTTCATCGAAGGCTACGGGCTCACCGAAACCGCTGCCACCACCCATCTCAATCCCATCTTTCGACCCCGCCAACGCAGCGGTGGTGTGCCATTCTTCGACACCGAAGCGGCGGTGATCGACCCCGAAACCCACGAGCTTCTTCCTCAGGGCGAAACCGGCGAAATCGTGGTGCGGGGCCCTCAGCTGTTTCAGGGTTATTGGAACCGGCCCGAGGACACCGCCGAAGCCTTTGTGGAACTCAACGGCAAGTCGTGGTTCCGCACCGGCGATATCGGCCATGCCGACGAAGAAGGCTATTACTTCATCACCGATCGGGCCAAGCGGATGATCAACGCTTCGGGGCTCAAGGTGTATCCCGCCGAGGTGGAGGCGGCCATGTATGCCCATCCGCTCATCCAGGAGGTCTGTGTGATCGGTGTGCCCGACGCATATCGTGGCGAAACGGTGAAGGTGTTCGTGATACCCACCGCTGAGGGTCGTGAACGACTCACCGCAGAAGACCTCATCGCCTGGTGCCGCGAGCGCATGGCGGCCTACAAATATCCCCGTATCGTGGAGTTCGTGGATAGCCTGCCCAAGTCGGCTGTCGGCAAGATACTCTGGCGCGAACTGCAGGAGGCCGAGCGCGAGCGCGCGGCTCAATAGCGTTCGCCGGCTGCGTTCTCGTCCAGAATGCGTTCGTAGAGCGCATGGCGCCCGGCGTTTATTTCGTTTTTTGCCAGGGCGTCGAGCACGGCGCAGCCCGGCTCGTGTCGATGGCGACAGTTATGAAAGCGGCATTGCGGCGCCAGCGCTGCAATTTCAGGAAATCCATGCTCGATCTGGCTGTCGGATAAATGCTGCAGCCCGAACCCCTGAAAGCCCGGTGAGTCGATCAAGTGGCCACCGCCCCATTCGGCGGGCAGATGGTACAGCCGGGTATGGGTGGTGGTGTGACGGCCTGCGCCCAAGGCGCTCGAATGCTCCTGCGTGGCCGCCTCAGCCTCGGGCACCAAGGCGTTCAGAAGAGTGGACTTGCCCATGGCGCTCTGGCCCAGCAGCAAGCTGGTGCGGCCCGCCAGCACGGGGCGAAGCTGCTCGCGCGTAGCCTCAACCCGCAGAGCCGAAACCTCGAGCACTGTCACGCCGATATCGACCAGCGGTTGCAGACGCTCACGGGCTTCGGCCACGCCGTCAAGAAGATCGACCTTGTTGAGCAGCACGAACGGGGTGACGTCGGCGCTGTGCGCAGCCACCAGGGCACGGCCCAAAAGATCGTCGGAAAACTGTGGCACGGGGGCCACCACCAGCAGGATTTGATCGAGATTTGCCGCAAATTGCTTGCTGCGTGTGGCGTCGCTGCGAAAGAACAGATTGCGCCGCGGCTGCACCGCTTCGATGGCGCCTTCGGTGCTGCCCTGCAGGCTCACTTCCACGCGATCGCCGACGGCGGCAGCCTGTGCACGCTTGCCACGTGGATAGCATTGACGCACCGTGCCGTCGCTCATTTCTACCTGGAAGTGGCGCCCGTAGGCGGCGACCACCAGGCCTACGGCGCGCGTCATGACGCGGCCGCGGCCAGCCGGCTGATGCGAACTGCGGCCGGTGGGTGGCTATCGTAGAAAGCGGAATGGCGAGGATCGGGCGTGAGAGTGGCAGCGTTATCGTCGTAGAGCTTGACCAGTGCCGACACCAGGTATTCGGGCCGGGTTTGAGAGGCAGCGAAGCGATCTGCCTGGAATTCGTGGCGGCGTGAATAGCTGCTGGCCAACGGGGTGAAGAACACGGTGAACACAGGAACCACCAGGAAAAAGAGGATCAGGGCCAGGGCATCGTTGGGGGCGAATAGGTTGGGCATGACGCCCAGCCCCGTGTAGAACCAGGTTTGGGTGGCCAACCAACCCAACAAGGCAAGAAAAAGAAACGATACGGCGAAACTGAGCACGATGCGCCGCAGGATGTGGCGGTGGTGGAAGTGGCCGAGCTCATGCGCCAGTACGGCTTCGATTTCGTCGGCGTTGAGCTTGTTGAGCAGGGTGTCGAAAAAGACGATGCGCTTGCTGCGTCCCATGCCGGTGAAATAGGCATTGCCATGCGCTGAGCGTTTGGACCCGTCCATGACCATCAAACCGTTGAGCGAGAAGCCGCAGCGCTCGGCAAGAGCATGAATGCGTTGCGCGAGTTCCGCGTCTTCGAGCGGCGTGAAACGATTGAACAGCGGCGCGATAACCGTGGGAAAGAGCCAGATGACGGCCAGGTTGAATACCGCCCACACCACCCAGACCCAGATCCACCAGGCACTGCCGGCCGCTTGCATGAGCCAGAGCACGACGGCCAGCAGCGGCAGGCCCAGCACGGCGCCCACCAGCGTGCTTTTGATCAGATCGACCACGAACAGCCGTTGGCTCATGCGGTTGAAGCCGAAACGCGCTTCGAGACGAAACTGCCGATACCACGAAAATGGCAGCCCCAACGCGCCCAGAATCAACATGACCATGATCACCAGGGCCATTTGCTGCAGCAGCGGGCCCGCCGGCAGCATGAGACTCAACTCCGAGAGCCATTGCAGGCCGCCCAGCAGGGTCAGGCACACTAGCACCACCGCGTCGAACACGATTTCGATCATGGCCAGCCGCGAGCGAGCCACGGTGTAGTCGGCCGCCCGCTGATGACTACGGAGACGGATGCGGTCGGCAAACTCGGGGGGCACTGCATCGCGGTGCCGGGCCACGTGGCGAATTTGCCGGCTGGCCAACCACAGGCGCAGCACCACACTGGCGGTGAGCGCAATCACAAACAGAAGGGTAAAAGCCATGGCGAAATGTGGGGGATAGGTGATGTGCGAAAATCTTGGGCTTGTATGATCCCACGGAGTTCAAATTATATGGCCCTCAACGAAAACCATCTGGTGTGGCTTGACATGGAAATGACTGGCCTCGATCCGGAGCGTGAGCGCATCATCGAAGTGGCCGTGGTGGTGACCGATGCGAATCTCGAGGTGGTGGCCGAAGGGCCCGTGCTGGTGGTGCACCAGAGCAACGAGTTGCTCGACGCCATGGATAACTGGAATCAGGCCACTCACAGCAAGAGCGGCTTGATCGAAAAAGTGAAGGCGTCCACGCTCACCGAGGCTGCGGCCGAAGCCCAACTGCTGGAGTTCCTGCGTCAGTATGTGCCGGCCGGCAAATCGCCGCTATGCGGCAATACCATCAGCCAAGATCGCCGCTTCATGGAACGTTACATGCCGGAGCTCGAGGCGTTCTTTCATTACCGCAACCTGGACGTAAGCACGCTCAAGGAATTGGCACGCCGGTGGCGCCCCGAGATCTATCGCGGTTTCGTGAAGCAGTCGAAACACGAAGCGCTGGCCGACGTTTACGAGTCGATCGACGAGCTCAAATACTATCGCGAGCACTTTCTGCGTGTATGAAGCGGGCGTGATAGCGCCGCGCCACCAGTAAATAAACCGGCAACAGCAGCAAGAAAGACATCACCATGCCCGCCGTGGCCATGATCCACAGGGCGGCGGCCCCCGGCGGCGCTGCCGGCGCCCACACCGCGATCAGCGGCGCCAGTGTACCCGCCGCCGAACCGAAGGCCAGCCACCAGCCGCCGAGCAAGCCAACCACTCCCAGGGCTAGTATTTGCAGACAAAGCGGAATCACCGTCACCTTGTACGCACGCAGCAGATACACCACCAAAGTTTGCAGGGCGTCGGCCAACTGGAAGAAGGGCAGGATGGCCATGAGGCTCAGCGCCAGCACGGCTACCCGGGCATCGCTTGTGTAGAACGCCACAATCGTTCGGCCCGCGCCCATCAAAACAGCGAGAGTGATGAGGGCGGCGCCCAAGGTGAGCGCCAACCCCGCGCGGGCCAGCTCACGAGCCTGGTCGAGGCGGCGCCCGCCCAGGGCTTGCGCCGTCTGGGCGGCGCTGGCAATGCCGATTGACAGCGGCGCCATATAGCAGATGGCAGCCAGGTTGGCGGTGATCTGGTGAGCGCCGGTGGCGGCCACGCCCTCGCGAGCCACCATCAAGGCCATGAAAGTGAAAGCCACCACTTCCACCAAGTACGACCCGCCCATGGGCACGCCCAACCGCAGCAGCTCACGCAGGGTGGGCCAGTGCGGACGCGCCACGCGCAGGCGCAAAGGGTGAAAGAAACGATCGCGCCAGAGCACCCAGGCACCCAATGAAGCGCTGATCCAGAATACGAGCGCGGTGGAAATGCCCGCGCCCACGGCGCCCAGGGCGGGCAAGCCCCAGTGGCCGAAGATCAGCAACCAGTTGAAGAATGCCTTGAAGCCTACGCCGCACAAGTTGATCCACATGATGATCTGGGGCCGCGACACTGAGGAGCCCAGGGCGTGCATCGTGCGAAACACCAGCGCAGCCGGCAGCGCCCAGGTGAGCGCGAGCAGATAACCGCGAATCCTGGTGCGCACATCTTCGCCGATCTCGTCGCCGGCGAAGGCCAGCCAGGGGTCGGGATGCAACAGGATCAGAGCGCCCACTCCCGTGAGGCCCAAGGCCAGCCACAGGCCCTGACCCCAGGCTTCGCCCACGGCGGTGAGACGACCGGCGCCGAAATGATACGAGAGCACCGGCACAAGGGCGTTGAGCACCCCGATGAGGGCAACGAATACCGTGATGTAGATCGACACGGCCAATGCCATGGCGGCGAGGTCGAGCGGTGAAGCATGACCCGTCATGGCGGTATCGAGAACGCCGAAGGCCACGCTCGCCCATTGTGCGACGAGCACCGGCCAGGCTTGTTGCAGCAGACGGCGTAGCGCCGCCAAGAAACCGACCGGGGTCATGGCAAGCGCAACAGACGGACGTATTCGCTGCGATCGGCCGGTCGGGCGCCTTCCCAGAGCACGCGCGCGCCTTCGGGCACCGGTGGAACGGCGTGTTGCACCAGTTGTTGAAAAACCAGGCGGCAATTGGCGTCGTCGTGAAACAGCAGGTTCTCGAAGACCAGCATCGAAGCGCGCTGTGCCAGCTCGAGAGTTTCGCTGCGCACACAACCTGGCGGTACGGTGCCAAGGGCGTTAGCAACCGCCTCGGCCACGGGGCGGTAGCTCCGGGCGTAGTTGATGGAAGGCAGCCAGAGCGTGACCAACAATACCCAGGTGAGCATGACGCCACCGGCCGAGAGCATGGTGCCGCGCCAGAGCGCCGCTGGATGCTCGCGCAGACGCCAGACGAGCAGCAGAACCCAGGCTCCGGTGGCCAGCACCGCCAGCGCCGCCGCCAGCGGAATGAAGGGAAGATCGAACCCCGGCGTTTGCCGCGCAAGATTGTTGGCGATCTGGGTAGGCCAGCCAGTGAGGGCAGTGCTCCAGCCAAACCACACCAGAATGCCCGCCACCGAGAAGGCCATAAGGGCAAACCAATCGAGGGCGTTGACCTGACCGCGACGCAGCGTGGGCAGGGCCAGTGCGGCCAAGGCGGCCCCGGGTGTGACCAGAGCCAGCAGAGCGGCTTCGTCGGGGCGAGGGTGAAGCAGCAGACTCACCAGCGCCGCGGTGGCCAGCCCCAGAGGAATGCGCAGGTGAGATGCGCGATACCAGCCGCGCCAGCGCCAGGCGGCCAGTAGGCCCAGAGGCCAGAGCGGCCAGACAAACCACGGCAGATTGCGCACCAGGCTCATGGCGCCGTCGGCGGTAATCAAGCCAAAGTTCTGTTGATGCCAGTATCCCCAGGAGGTGAGCCAATCGGGATGCGCTCGTGACGTTGCCCACCACCAAGAGTATGCAAGGATCAGCGCCAGGGGTAGCGCCACCAGCACAACGGCGGGTAGCTCTTCGCGCCAACGCCAGCGCAGCACCAGCGGCAAGGCCAGCAGCAAGGGCAGAACGGCCGGCCAACCGCGGGCCAGAAAAGCTGCTGCCAGAGCCACGCCCAGCACAGCAGCCCCGGTCCAGGGGCGTTCGCGCATGCGCACCAAGGCAAAGAATGCTGCCGACTGCGCCGCGAGCGTGGCTGGCACCGCTGAGGTTTCGTGTACCGGCCAGGCCAGGCCCAGCGTGCCCAACCAGAGCAGGAGGGCAGCGTCGGCCAGCATGCGGCCGTAATCGCGCGGTTCGGGTTGGCCACCAAAAGGCAGGGCGAGAGGTTGCGCATCGGGGCGCCGACCCAGCAGATAGGTGCCATACCAAAGGGCGGATACGCTGATGGCGAACCACAGCAGATTGGGTAAGCGCCCGGCAATCACTTCACCGACACTATCGCCAAGCAGGGCCATGCTCAGGCCACCTATCCAGACGGTGAGCGGCCCGTTGATGGCGGCCAGCGTGTTGCCCACCATGGGCGTCAGCCAGGCCACGCCGCCCAGGCGCCAGGCGGTACTCATTTGGGCCAGACCGATGACATCGTCGGTTTTCCAGGGGTCACGCAGAAAGAGCCCAAAAACGATGTAGACGAGACACACGGCTACCAGGGCCGCTCGAGGCAGTCGGGCAGCCGCTGAAGCCGTGAGGCGGGCAGGAGTGGTGCGAACAGTCGATAGAGGCTGGTTCATCGCCTAGCGAACAAAAAAGGCAGCCAATGGCTGCCTTCGTGCCCAGGAAGCACTTGCTTCGTGGAGATTTGGGCTTACTTGCCAGCGGCTGCGCGGGCCCCTGCGGTGCGGGCGAAGCGCGCACGGAACTTCTCGACGCGACCAGCTTCAACGATACGGGTTTGAGCGCCGGTATAGAAGGGGTGGGAGTCGGAAGTGACGTCGCACTTGAACAGCGGATAGGTTTTGCCTTCGTGCTCGATCGTGTCGCGTGTGCGAACGGTGGAGCGAATCACGAATTTGGTACCGGTTTGCTGGTCGGCGAATACCACCTC
>JAJUJN010000060.1 GCA_029265335.1 Alcaligenaceae bacterium | reverse complement strand
CGGCACCATGTTGATTTCCGACAGCGACTGCGAACCCTGTCTTTGCGACGAGAAACTACCAAAAGACATGATCGTCTCCTTGCTCTTCAAGCAGCCCGACGCGCGGCACTCTGGGTGGACGCTGTATCCACATGCTGGCCGGTGGTGAGCACGGTGAACAAGTCGTAGGCGAAGGCGTCGAGCCGGGCAAGCAACACGCGATTGCGACGCACAAACGCGTTGAAGCCCAGCACTGCCGGAATCGCCACCGCCAGCCCCAAACCGGTCATGATGAGAGCTTCACCCACCGGGCCTGCGATGCGATCAATGGTGGCTCCGCCACCCATGCCAATGGCCACCAGTGCGTGATAAACGCCCCAGACTGTGCCAAACAAGCCCACAAACGGCGCAGTGGAACCCACCGACGCCAGCACGGTGAGACCGCTTTCCAGCTGGGCTGTCTCTTCGTCGATCACCTTGCGCATGGTGCGGGTGACAAACTCACTCTCGGTGCCGGCGTCGGCCAATTTGGCCACCCCAAAGCGCGCGTGATGCGCCCGAGCCTGCAAAGCCTTTTGCGTGAGATGCGAGAACGGATCGCGCACCGGATGCTGCGCAATCTGCTCACCTACCGCGTCGAGCGACTCCGCCTGCCAGAAGCGTTGTAGAAAGCGCTGAGAGCGACGCTTCATGCTCAGATGCCCCAGCGCCTTCACGATGATCAAATACCAGCTGACCAACGACATGATGATCAACAAGGCAAAAAGCGATTTGCCCACCAGGTCGCTTTGCGCAATGAAATGCATGAAGCCCTGCTGTTCAGGCACTTCCAGTAGCGTCTCGCCATTTTGAGCCAACAGGGCCGCCTCTTCGAGTCCTTGTTGGGCTTGCTCCAGGGTGAGAGGCTCGCCAACCGGCGGAGCATCCGTGGTTTCAGCGCCGGCACCTGTATTGGGCTCCAGCGGTGGCGCAACATTGGGCTCCGCCGACGGCAGCGTCGGGAGCGACACACTGCCACTCACCGCCCCGTCGGGCGGAGCAGGCACCTCGGCAGGCTCGAGCGCGGCGCCAACCGAACCGGTGGAAGAATTTTCAGCCATGTTGAGTACTCACAATACAAAATCAAAAGGTAGGTCGGCCAAGGCCGGACGGGCGACACCGTTCTCGGTATAAGGACGAAAACGTGCCCGTTGTGCCGCCTTCACAGCGGCCTCATCCAAACGCGCATAACCAGACGAACGCTGCACCGAGGCCCGGTTCACTCGCCCGTCCACCGAAATCAGCACTCGAACCACAACTCTGCCCTGCTCGCCCCGGCGCTGCGCGGAGCGCGGATAATTTGGCACCGGCGGCTGGCCACGGTATTCCACTTGCTGAATGAGCTTGGGCGTGTCGCTCGGCGGCGCCACCGGCAGCTCCGGCGCCGCTGCCTGCTGATCGGTCACCTCTGCCACCGGCGCAGTAGCCTGTGTAACGTCGGCTCGCTCAGGCACCACCAAACGAGACTGTGGCTTGGGCACGGGCTTCGGCTCAGGTTTCGGCTTGGGCTTGGGCACGGGCTTTGGTTCCGGCTTTGGTTCTGGCTCCGGTTCTGGCTCCGGTTCTGGCTCAGGCTCAGGCTCAGGCTCAGGCTCAGGCTCAGGCTCAGGCGCGGGTTCAGGCTCGGGCTCAGGCTCGGGCTCGGGCTCAGGCTCGGGCTCAGGCTCCGGCTCCATCAGTATGTCGGTATCCGGGGGCGGCTCGGGGCTGGCAGGCTCTTCGGCAGCCTCCAGGTCGTGGCTGACCTCGGGGGCGATTTCCACGAAACGAATCTGCACCGTGGCGGGCTCGATTTCGGCGGGCGGCTCTGGAGCACGGGCCAATGCCGCCAGCACACCGGCGTGCAGCGCCACGACCGCCACGCATGTGACCACGCGAAGGCCGGTGGAGCCGGAATACTGGCGAAAATCGGACATGAATTGCTACTCTTACCGCGGCTGGTTGGGAACCGAGCGCGCGCGTGCTGCACCACGGCCCCAGAAGCTGGCGTCTGCCTCAAAAACATCGCTGCAGACGAGCTCTCCAACAGACTCAGAAGGGGAAAGCGCACGAATATAACACAAATAAGAATGATTCTTAATATGCCTCTCAAACCCGAGTCAAGCCCCGCCGCAGTCTCGCGTTTCCCGGTAGAATTCGGCCATGTCTCAGACTGCCCCACCCAACTCTTATTTCCCGGTGCCGCGAGAGCTGCGTTACTGCACGCAGTGCGCCAGCCCCCTCACTCGCCGCATTCCGCCCGACGACACACGTGTTCGTGATCTCTGCGAACAATGCGGCGCCATCCATTACCAGAACCCTCGCATGGTGGTGGGCACCATTCCGGTCTGGGAAGGACGGGTACTGCTGTGCAAACGCGCCATTGAACCGCGCTATGGCTATTGGACCTTGCCTGCTGGCTTCATGGAGCTTGGAGAGTCTTCGGCTCAGGGTGCCGAACGCGAAACCCTCGAAGAAGCGGGCTTGTCGATGGAGGCCACTCGGCTGTTCAGCGTGATCGATATTCCGCAGGCCGATCAAGTGCACGTCTTCTTTTTGGGCCAGGTGGCCGACCCCACGCTATCGCCGGGCTTGGAAACTCTCGAGGCGGGATGGGTGGCCGAGGCGGATATTCCGTGGTCAGAAATCGCCTTTCGCACGGTTTCGCTCACCCTGGAATACTATTTCTCAGACCGCCGTCGTGGCTCTTTCGATGTGCATTATGCGGCCTTGCCACCTCGGCGTTGAGCGGCCATGGGCATGATCACCTTGTTGGGCCCGGATCCCCACGAGTTTCCGCCGGTGAGCGAGGCGTTACGCGAGCCCGACGGCTTGTTGGCAGTGGGCGGTGATTTGTCGCTGGCTCGGCTCGAGGCAGCCTATCGCCGAGGCATATTTCCGTGGTACAGCGCAGGGCAACCCATCCTCTGGTGGAGTCCTGATCCTCGCATGGTGCTCGTCCCCGAAAACTTTCACGCCTCACGCTCCTTGCGCAAGCGGCTGCGCCGGATGGCTGCCGGGCGCGATGGTTTCGAGGTCTGGGTAGATCGCGACGTGGCCTCGGTATTACGCGCGTGCGCCGCCCCGCGCCAGAAGCAATCGGGCACCTGGATCACTGCCGAGATGCAAGCCGCCTATTTAGCCTGGCACCGCGCGGGCGCGGTGCACTCGGTCGAGACCTGGTGCGATGGTGAGCTGGTAGGCGGGCTTTATGGCATCAGTCTGGGTGGCATGTTTTTTGGCGAATCCATGTTCACGCGTGTACCCGATGCCTCCAAGGTGGCCCTGGCCCACCTGGTACGCTTTTTGCAACGCGAGGGCACAACGCTCATCGATTGTCAGCAGGAAACCGACCACATGGCCAGCCTGGGCGCGCACCCGATATCGCGCGCGGAATTCTGCCACCACTTGAGCACCGCCCTGGCGCGGCCCAGCCCCTCCTGGCGCAGCGGCCGCCTACGGGTTGATGGAACCTGGTGGCCACCGCACGATGCAGCGAATCGCACTGGTATCATGAGCAATCATGAAGGGGCCCACTGAATTTCCTGCCAGCGCGGTACCCGTGCAGTTCTACGCCACCGCGCCCTATCCTTGCAGCTACCTGCCCGACCGACAGGCACGCTCACAGGTGGCCACGCCCGGGCATCTCGTTAACACCACAACCTATTCGGCACTGGTAGCCGCCGGTTTCCGACGCAGCGGCACCTTCACCTATCGCCCCTACTGCGACGGATGTCGCGCCTGCGTGCCCGTACGGATTCCGGTGAATGAGTTCAAGGGCAACCGCACGCAACGCAAAACCTGGCGTCGGCATGCGCATCTGCGTGCTTATGTGGGGCCATTGCGTTGGCAAGACGAGCACTACGCGCTGTATCAGCGATATCAATCCCGCCGCCACCCCGGAGGCGGCATGGATCAGGATGATCGCGAACAGTATGCTCAGTTCCTGCTCACAAGCGCGGTCGACACCCAATTGGTGGCGTTTCGCGACACCAACGAAGAGCTGGTGATGGTGTCGATTGTGGATGTGCTCGATCAAGGCTTGTCGGCCGTCTATACCTTTTATGATCCCGATTACCCTGGCAGCCTGGGCACCTGGGGCATTTTGTGGTTGGTGGAACAATGTCGGGCCTTGCAACTGCCCTGGCTGTACTTGGGCTACTGGATCCGCGAAAGCCCCAAGATGGCCTACAAAACTGCCTTTCAACCCTTGGAAGGCCTGATTCACGGCCGCTGGCAAAAACTCGCGCTGCAACGCTAGCGAAGCACCATTCACGCGTGCGCCTGCTTGCGACTCTTACTCTTCTTCTTTCGCCCTTCCCTTCATGAACCTCTTGCTCCAAGCCTATCCATTGGCCCGTCGCGCCCTGTTCACCCTGGACGCAGAAACGGCACACGATCTTACGCTGCGTCAGTTGTCGCGCGCTCATCGCTTGGGCCTCACGCGCTGCCTCGGGCCCACGCCACTGGCGCCAGTTCGGGTGATGAATCTGGACTTTCGCAACCCGGTGGGGCTGGCCGCCGGGCTCGACAAGAACGGCGCCTGCATCGACGCCTTTGCCGCGCTGGGCTTTGGCTTTGTGGAGGTTGGCACCGTAACGCCACGGGCCCAGGCAGGTAATCCCAAACCCCGGGTGTTTCGCTTGCCCGAAGCCGAGGCTCTGATCAACCGTTTGGGCTTCAACAACGAAGGGCTGGACAGCTTTATACGGAACGTGAAAGCCAGTGAGTTCCGGCGCAAAGGCGGGGTACTGGGCCTGAACATCGGCAAGAACGCCGATACTCCCATGGAACGGGCGGTGGAAGATTATCTGATTAGCTTGCGAGCGGTGTATGCCCATGCCGACTACATCACCATCAATATTTCTTCGCCTAACACGCAAAATCTGCGCGAGCTGCAAGGCAAAGATGAGCTCAGCTTGTTGCTCAGCGAATTGATGGATGAAAGTCGCCGTCTGGCCGATGCCAACGGCCGCAAGGTGGCGCTACTGGTAAAGATTGCGCCCGACCTCGATGACGCTCAGGTAGATGTCATCGCCGACACCGTGATGCGTTTGGGCATCGACGGCGTCATTGCCACCAATACCACCCTGGCGCGCGACGCGGTGCAGCACCTGCGCCATGGCAACGAAACGGGGGGATTGTCGGGCAGGCCCGTCCATCAAAAATCGGTGGCGGTGATTCAGCGCCTGCGTGCCCGCGCCGGCAACGACTTGGCCATCATCGGTGTGGGTGGGATTCTCGATGGCCAGGATGCCCGCGCCAAACTCGACGCTGGCGCGGACCTGGTGCAACTTTATACCGGGCTGATCTATCGCGGGCCGTCACTCATCCGTGAATGCGTACGGGCCCTGCAATCGTGATCGCCCAGTGGGTAGGCGCATAACGCCTTACGAAGCTTTGGGAGCGCTGCGGCTGGGCTTGGCAGCTTCGGCCGCCTCGAACGTCGCGTTGGTGGCGGCTGCAAGGTTGGATTCGGTGACTTCAGCGGCTTGCTTGGCAGCCTTGGCGAAGGAATCGTAGGCCGAGTTGGCGTTGGCCAGAATCGACTTTGTCAGAGCCACGAAACTCTCCGAACCTGCGGGAGCGTTCTTGGCCAGCAGATCGATGGAGTCCGAAACCTGCTTTTGGGCTTCGCTGATTTGGTTTTCGGTGAGCTTGGCCATCTGGGTCTGCATTTCCGACACGATGTCGTACACATGCTTGCTGTAGGCTACGGCTTTTTCGTGACTGGGCTGGACCGCGGCATTGGCAAAAGCCAGAACTTGTTGCGGATCCTGCAGCACAGCAGCTTGTTGAGCGTTCTCGGCGAACTCGTCGAGCGAGGCGCGAGCCACGCGCAGGTTCAGATCGACCAGCTTTTCCAGGCTGGTGAAGGCGGTGTTCTGGAATGCCAGCATGGCGTCGAGCGACGCTTTTTGTGAGGCAATGACTTGGGTGGGCAATGTGGACATGAAAGTCTCCCTGGGAAATCGTGTGACGTAAATGATGCGCAGCGAGTCCCGGTGATGCTCCTGACCGCTTTTGCTGCACTGCACAATCACTATTCTATGCTTATTTCTCAGGGAGTCAAGCTTTTTTTGCTGCTTTGCAACAAAACTACAAAGTGCGGCAACCCAGAGCGCGCGAAATCCGATCGGCGGTGTCGGTGAGATCGGCCAGCCATTCATCCTGCAGGCGGCTGGAGGGAGCGGAAATGGAGAGGCCGGCCACGATCAGGCCCGACTCATCGCGAATGCTGGCCGCGATGCAGCGTACACCGGGTTCGAGCTCTTCGTTGTCACGCGCATAACCGTGGCGGCGCACCAGGCTGAGTTCACGCTCGAGCAGGATCACGTCGGTAAGACTGTTGCGGGTGTTGCCCACGAGGCCAGTGCGCATGGCGTAGGCGCGCAGCTGACGTTCATCGCCCGCCGCCAGGAATAGCTTGCCAGTAGAAGTTAAGTGCAAAGGCGCCCTGCCCCCAATGGCGCGCACCACTTGCATACCCGACCGCTCGCTATAGGCACGATCGATGTACACGATCTCGTCGCCCTGCCGTACCGACAGGTTCACGGTTTGCCCGGTGCGTTCGTGCAGCTCACGCATGGGCTCCAACGCCACCTCGCGGACATCGAGCCGGCTCTTTACCAGATGGCCCAACTCAAGCAGGCGCATGCCCAGGGCATACATACCGTTGTCGGTGCGCTCGATGAGGCGCCCCACCACCAGGTCGTTCAAAATACGATGCGCGGTGGACGGGTGCAGACCAGTGGCCAGCGCCAGCTCCTTCAGGCTCACCGCGCCGCTGCGCTCGGCTAGCGCATCGAGCAGCCTCATGGCCCGATCGAGCACCTGGATGGCCATTCGATCATTGCAGGCGGGTTGTTCGCGGAGTGCTGGGAGGGCGCGCGGGGGAGTCATGAGCTAAACGGCAAAAACGGTAGAAAGGGTCACTGGGCCTGCACAGAAAAGCGACCGCCCAAACGCAGGGCTTCGTCGCGCAGGAAGGCGAAGGCCGCAGCTGCCGCCGCCGGCTCGCCCTTCACGCCCAGTTCGATGGACGGCGGGCCGCCCGTGCCTGCGGTGGGCAGACTGAAGCTGCGCACACCGGGCCAGCGCTCTTCGATAGCATGCATGACAGGGATGATGACCGACTCGGACATATAGAACACCACGACGCTGTGTTCGGCGAAAGGTCGCCCATGATGCAATGCAACATAACGGCTGTCAAGGACAGTTTCGATCATGGGCCAGGCCATGACCGGAAAACCCGGTACGAAAGTGTGATCACGAATCCAGAAGCCCGGAATTCGGTTATAGAGGTTGGGAACGATTTCGGCACCCTGCGGAAACTCGCCCATCTGCAGGCGTCGCTGGTTTTCGGGTGTGTTCATATCGGCTGTGCCGCGGCCAGCCGCCGCCATGGCCGCAGCGTGCTCAGTAATCAGCGTGCGGGCTTCGGGGTGGAGCTCAAGGGGAACGCCCAGGGCCGCCGCCATGGCCTGACGGCTCAAGTCGTCGGGCGTGGCACCGATACCGCCGCACGAAAACACGATGTCGCCACTTTGCAGGCTGCGCTGGTAGGCTTTTACCTGGTCGTCGAAATCGTCACCGAGAAACCAGCACCACGACAAGGCCAGTCCGCGCGCAGCCAACAGCTGCACTACCTTGGCAAAGTGCTGGTCGGTCCGGCGGCCCGACAGGATTTCGTCGCCAACCACAATCAGGCCGAACCGGCGTGCTGCGGTGTCAGTCATGAACGAACCTCGCTGTGATGAGAAATAGACGGTACCGAGTTCGCCCGCTCGGGGGCAGCCTGGGCAGGCGCCACGGGCGCGGACGAACGTAGAATCCGCAAGGCTTCCAAGGAATAATGGGCGAACAGCAAGCTCGAGAATACGGGCAGGAACAGCCAGGCGGGCGGCAGTAGGCTGAGCAAGGCGCAGATCAGCCCCAACGACCAATAACCCCCATTGTGGCGACGCAGCAAAAGCCGGCGCTCTTCGGGCGAGGCATGCTCTACCAGAGCATCCATGCGCAACATGCAGGTAAAGGCGAAGGTCCACCACAGGGTAGGCAAGGCGAGCGCCAGCGGCGGGAACAACCAAAGCGGCAGGGTGAGCAGCCAACCGACGCCAAACACCAGCAGCACCCAAGTGGCGTTCCAGGCGCTGGTGGCAAAACCCCAGCGACCGCGACGTTCTACATCGGCATAGCGACCATTGCCCAGATGACGCAGCACGAGTGGCATGATCACCACGGCCGCTACGGCCAGGCCCACGACCCCCGACAAAGGCAACAAGATGAAGGTGGCGAGTATGGGCACCAGCCAGAGCTGCAGCGAAAACAACCCCACGGCCAGCAGCCAGGTTTCAACCTGAGCGACAACCGGCCAGGTTTCCATGCCGTGTCGCAGCCATTCCGTGAGCGGCGCCCAGAAGAACAGCAGCAACAGTACACTCCCCGCCAGCACGACGAAGAAGGGCAACAGCAAGGCCAACAGCATCATGGGATGCACTTGCGACCACAAGGAACGGCGGAAGGCACGCGATATCAGTTGCATCTGTGCGATGGTTTGAACAGGTTCGGACATGGCAAAAGTGTACTCGCAACTCGCTGACGACCCGCGCCGCACACCCCGACAGAGTGACTACAATTCGGATGTTGCGTCGCCCCACCCGGGCGATCATCACATTGTTGCTTGAACGGGCGTGGGCTACTGCGCCGCGCGCCCCTGGAGAAAGCCGCTTGTCTGTGCACCTACCCAACGATTCTCGGCTGCAAGAACGCCTGGCCGAGCCCGGCACCACGCTGGTGATCTGTCTGTGCGCCGATTGGTGTCGATCGTGCCACGAATATCGAGAGCACTTCGAGGAATTCGCCAAGCGGCTGCCACCCAACCATGTGGCCGCGTGGCTGGATATCGAAGATCATGCCGACTGGCTCAACGACGATATCGATATCGAAGACTTTCCCACAGTGTGGGTGGGGCAGGCCCAAGGCGTGGCTTTCTTTGGCACCATGCTGCCCCATATCGGTCAGCTCGAGCGCTTGGTGCAACGGGCTGCCGAACCCGACTGGCCGCAACAAAAGGGCCCCGACCTCTATGCAGCCTTGCAGTACGGCCCGGCTAACGATCCTTAAGGTACAGGCATAAAACACAAAAGCCGCTTCCGTGTGGAAAGCGGCTTTTGCAGGGTGTACCACCCTGGGCGGGTGGTCAGGCAAAACGGTGGCTCAAGCTTGCGGGGTTTCCGTTTCCGACGCGGAATCCGCTGCTGCCAGCTGAGCTGCGAGACCACCAATGGCCTTGACGGACAGGCGCAAACGGCCCTTGTCGTCGGCCTCGATCACCTTCACCCGCACGCTCTGCCCTACTTTCAGGACGTCGTTGATATTGGCAATGCGGTAGTTGTCGATTTCAGAGAT
>JAJUJN010000398.1 GCA_029265335.1 Alcaligenaceae bacterium | reverse complement strand
CCACCAGATCCGAGGCAAAGTAGCGAGCGTTGATGTCGGCAAACGCGCCAATTTGGTTGAGGTCCCAGATGGTGTCGAGCGTAAGGTTGTCGTTGCCGTCGAGGACTTCGAGCAACTCCTGCACGCGGTCTACGTAAGAGAAGTTGGCTGAGTCGGCACGCAGCCCTCCCGCAATTTGGTTGTTCCAACTTGCGAGATAGCCTTGGCCAGGATTCAGACTCCTTGGATTGTGATCGAACGACAAGAGCCCGCGCCATTCCATCGTGCCGTCGCCCGCCACCGGTAGTTGAATGTTCTGACCTTCTGGGCGGTCGGGCAGATGTCCCAAGCCGACCGTGCCGATGTTGCCTTCACCGTCGGCATAAAACCAAGTGATCGACGAGCCTACGCGAGAGCCGTGATGCAGGAATTCGCTCCAGTTCTTGGCTTTGGCGGCTTCGGTCCAGCCCAACAGCGATTCCACTTCGTGGCCTTCCCAGCTGCGTTTGTGGGTGTACGCTCGATGGTTGTCGAGATCCCAGCTTTTGACGTAACCGTGCACCGTGGAATAGACGTCGTGCTGTATGTCTTCACCGTTTTTAACTCGGATGGTTACCGTCTTCTTCTGCATGGG
Source organism: Alcaligenaceae bacterium (assembly GCA_029265335.1). Classification (GTDB taxonomy): domain Bacteria; phylum Pseudomonadota; class Gammaproteobacteria; order Burkholderiales; family Burkholderiaceae_B; genus Verticiella. The sequence goes on along the minus strand of JAJUJN010000398.1, from coordinate 1,883 downwards.
ACGGTACTCACCTTCGTACAGGTACTCGTGTGGGTTCTCGGGGTTCAAGATCTCTTGGTACACATCGTTGGTGTCGAGGGAGCCAACCGTAGACCCCCAGGCGATGTCGCCGTTGGTGCCGAAGAATATGGCCGGCAAGCCCACGGAGGCGCTGCCTACCACGTTGTAGCCAGCACCATGTAAACCCAGCGTGTACACAAAAGACGGGCTGTAAAACCCTTGTTGGGGCCCGTTGTAAAGAGTGGTGACTCCCTCGGCACTACGTTGCGGCGATATCACCCAAGCGTTGCTGGCGGTGGGGTAGGCGAGCGCTGCAGCTTCGCCCATCAGGGCCGCCAACGCGTGATGATGCGCGCGCGCTGCGGCCGCTGAGATCGGTGCGGGGGGCTCGCCCGCTGCGGCAGAGCTCTCGGCGGCACCCTTGCCGCGCGGCACGATCGTGGGCGCAGTGGGGTCTTCCAGCCAGCGTAATTGACGGTATATTTGCTCCCCTTCAACGTCGCCTTTGGCTTCACGCAGCGTGGTCAGCAGCTCCAGGTTGCTCACTTCAGAGGTGCCGGCAAAGAACCGATTGAGAATCAGCCCCACCCAGACCATCACGATGTCTTCTGCTTGCCAGGGTGTTGGCTCAAAATCGTTGTCAATATAGCCCTTGGGCATGAGCTCGTCGCGATTTGCCATCACCTCTTTAATGCGTGCATTGAAGCCTGCCGCGTAGCCTTCGAAAATGTCACGATCTTTCTCGTTTAGCTGGGCCATCTGAAGCCTTATGGATTCGGGGTCGAAATTCGACAGCGTGCTTTTGTCGATATCCACAAAACTTTCACCGAGAACTTCGGCCACTGAGCCATTGCCGATTCGGCGGGCGATATCCATTTGATACAGGCGGTCGGTGGCCAAGGCGTAACCGTAGCCGTGATATAGCCCACGAACAGTGTCGGCGTAAATGTGTGGAACGCCGAAAGCGTCACGTTTGATCGTGACTTGCCGACTGTCTGAGTTGGTATCACCATTGCTGCTGGTTGCCCACGCGGCGCCGGCCAGCGTCAGCGCCAGGATCATCGCAGTGGGTTTGAGGAAGAAAGTTTTTTTCACGGAGGGTTCTCGTTGTTGGGGTGAGAGCTGCAAAGGCGAAATCCGCCCGCGCGCCCGACGGCAGGCCGCGGCAATTCGGCCAGCTTCAGAAGGTTATGAGGCGATCGAGCTAGAGACCATGAGGGAAAACGAGAGCTTGCATGCATTTTCATGAAGTTGCGCCCTCCCGCACCGTTTCGGACGTGAGTCGTGTCAACTGGGCACTTTCTTGAAGTGGCTTGCGTCTGTTGCCCCCACTTAGCGCAACACTTCCTCAATCGGCCCCTCACCGTACCCCGAAAAATGTTCCATCAATGCTTGATGACACGCCGCCACCGCGGGTGACATCGGTTTGTCCTTCCGCGTATACAGCATGAATTCGCGGTCGATCACGGGATCGGTGAGGGGAATCAGGGGCAGGCCGTGCATGCGGGTCATGGGTTTCACATACCCGGTGCAGAGCGCTATGCCGGCGCCGCTGGCGGCGAGGGCGAGGGCAGTGCTGGTATTGCTCACGATGTAATGCGCGTGCAGACGCACCCGCGAGGGAACCGAGAGCCGGTAGCGCGCTTCGGAGGCCTGCCCAATGAAGATCAATGGTTCGTCGTTGAGGGCGCTCCAGGGCACTTCGGCTTGGCCGGCCAGGGGGTGGTTCACCGGGCACACCATATGCGCACGGGAAAAGAAGATGGGGTGGGAGTCGAGGTTCTGCAGGTTGCGGGTTTCGGCCGAATGCATGGTGATACCGATGTCGGCCTCTTGCCGTTCCACCGCGGCGAGAATGTCGTCGGAGCCCACTTCAATGGGCT
>JAJUJN010000030.1 GCA_029265335.1 Alcaligenaceae bacterium | reverse complement strand
ACCGGCAGGTTCATGCCCTTGAAGTTGGCCTTCTTGAGCAGGGAATCGTACTGATGAGACATGATGTACGACTGCACTTGTGCCATGAAGTCCATGGTGACCACGACAATGATCAACAAAGACGTACCACCGAAATAGAAGGGCACATTCCAGCGCAGCACCAAGAACTCAGGCAACAAACACACTGCCGTGATGTAGATGGCACCAGCCAGGGTTAAGCGCGACAGAATCTTGTCGATATAGCGCGCGGTTTGCTCGCCCGGGCGGATGCCAGGAATGAACGCTCCACTCTTCTTCAGGTTATCGGCGGTGTCGCGGCTGTTGAACACGAGCGCCGTGTAAAAGAACGTGAAGAAGACGATCGCGGCAGCGTAGAGCGTGATGTAGAGCGGTTGCCCTGGCGACAATGCGGCCGCGATATCGCGCATCCAGCGCATGCCTTCACCGGTGGCGAACCAGCCCGTGAGAGTGGCCGGGAACAGGATGATGGACGACGCAAAGATGGGCGGGATAACGCCAGACATATTGAGCTTGAGCGGCAGGTGCGAGCTCTGCCCGCCATACAGCTTGTTGCCCACTTGACGCTTGGCGTAATTCACCGTGATGCGCCGCTGGCCCCGCTCGACAAAGACCACAAACCCCGTGACCAATATGACCAGCGCCACAATGAACATGGCGGTGATGATGGCCATGGCGCCCGTGCGCACCAGCTCGAACAACCCTGCCAGAGCAGCAGGCAGACCCGCCACGATACCGGCAAAGATAATGAGCGAAATGCCGTTGCCCAGACCGCGTTCGGTGATTTGCTCGCCCAGCCACATGAGGAACATGGTGCCGGTAACCAGCGAGATCACAGTAGTGACCCGAAACAGCATGCCGGGATCGATCACCAGGCCGGGCTGAGATTCGAGCGCGACCGAGATGCCGATGGCCTGGAAGAACGCCAGGCCCAGGGTGCCATAACGGGTGTATTGCGTGATCTTGCGTCGGCCAGCCTCGCCCTCTTTCTTGAGAGCCTCGAGCGAGGGCACGATCACCGTCATGAGCTGCATGATGATCGACGCCGAAATATACGGCATGATGCCCAGCGCGAGAATCGAGAAGCGCGACAACGCCCCGCCCGAGAACATGTTGAACAGGCCGAGGATGCCCCCTTCGTTCTGCTGAAACAGAATCGACAGCTGCTGGGGATCGATGCCGGGCACAGGAATGTGCGTGCCCAAGCGATAGACGACCAGAGCCAGCGCCAAAAACACCAAACGGCGCTTGAGGTCGCTGTAACGGCCGGCGGCCTTGCCCAACGTATTCGCAGTAGCCAAGGTAATGGTCCTCGTGGGTGTATCAGCTGGCGGCGTTCAGACTGCCGCCGGCAGCTTCGATGGCGGCGCGTGCGCCAGCCGTTGCCTTGATGCCGCTCAACACCACCTTGCGGGTGAGCTCGCCCGACTTGATGACTTTGGCGTAGCGCACTTGCTGGCCGATGACACCGGCCTGCTTGAGCACCTGCACGTCGATCTCGTCGACCGGCAGCTTCTCGAGCTCGCTCAGCCGCACTTCGGCGTAGAGATGGCGGTTCATGCTGCTGAAGCCGCGCTTGGGCAGGCGACGATACAAAGGCATTTGACCGCCTTCGAAGCCCACCTTGTGGAAGCCGCCCGAACGTGACTTCTGACCCTTGTGCCCGCGACCGGAGGTTTTGCCCAGGCCGGAGCCAATGCCACGGCCCACGCGACGGCGTGCGGGGCGCGAACCTTCGGCAGGCGCCAGGGTGTTGAGTTGTGTGATGTTTTCCATGGCTATTCCTTCAGGCGTCCGAGACGGAGACCAGATAGGCCACCTTGCGGATCATGCCGCGCACCTCGGGCGTGTCGACCAGCACTTTGCTGCTGTTGACTCGGCGCAGGCCCAGGCCTCTTACGGTAGCGCGATGCGACTCGCGCGTGCCGATGGGCGAGCGGACCAGCGTTACCTTCAGCTGTTTTTGCGTGCTCATGACTTATCCCAGAATATCTTCGACCGACTTGCCGCGCTTGGCAGCAATCTCGGCCGGAGTGGTGCACATGCGCAGCCCGTTGAGCGTGGCACGCACCAGGTTGTAGGGGTTGGTGGAGCCGAGGCTCTTGGCGACCACGTTGCGCACGCCCATGACGTCGAAGATGGCGCGGATGGGGCCACCCGCGATCACACCCGTACCTTCGGGAGCGGGCGAAATGACCACTTTGGAGGCGCCGTGACGACCCACCACAGAGTGATGCAGCGTGCCATTGTTGAGCGGTACCTTGAAGAGACCGCGACGGGCCTGCTCCATGGCTTTCTGTACCGAAACCGGTACTTCACGCGCCTTGCCCTTGCCCATGCCGATACGGCCGTCGCCGTCGCCCACCACGCTCAACGCGGCGAAGCTCATGGTACGACCACCCTTCACCACCTTGCTGACGCGGTTGACGCCGATCATCTTTTCACGCAGACCGTCGTCTCGTTCGTCGGAGCTCGCGTGTCTGCCTTGCATTCTGGCCATTGTGATCCTCGCTTAAAACTTCAGGCCGGCTTCGCGCGCGGCTTCTGCCAGCGCCTTCACCCGACCGTGATAGCGGAAACCGGAGCGATCGAACGCCACCGATTCGATTCCTGCCGCGCGGGCCTTCTCGGCCACGCGCTGCCCCACCAGAGAGGCTGCAGCGGTGTTGCCGCCCTTGCCGGCTTCGCCGGCCAGCTTCTGGCGCACCTCCGGCTCGACGGTGGAAGCCGTGATAAGCACACGGTTGCCTTCGGGGCCGATGATGCTGGCATAGATGTGGGCATTCGAGCGGAATACCGACAATCGATGCTTGCCAAGCTTGGAAATCTTGCGTCGCGTGGCAGCTGCACGACGCAGACGTGATTGCTTTTTGTCCATGGTTCGTCCTTGCGCCCTTATTTCTTCTTGGTCTCTTTGAGGCTGATCCGCTCATCGGCGTAGCGCACACCTTTGCCTTTGTAGGGCTCAGGCGGACGGTAGCCGCGGATTTCAGCTGCGACCTGACCCAGGCGCTGTTTGTCGTGGCCTTTGAGCACAATCTCGGTTTGGCTGGGGCATTCGACTTTTACGCCTTCGGGCATCGGGTGAACGATGTCGTGCGAAAAGCCGAGCTGCAGCTTGAGTGCGTTGCCCTGCACCTGCGCGCGGAAACCCACGCCCACCAGGTTGAGGCGACGCTCAAAACCCTGGCTGACGCCAACAACCATGTTGTTGACCAGCGAGCGCAGCGTGCCGGACATGGCCTTGGCATAGCGCGAATCGTTGGCGGTTTCGAAACTCAGCTCGCCGTTCTCGTTGGTGATCTTCACGGCTTCGTCGAGCTTCTGCGCCAGAGTGCCCAGAGGACCCTTCACGGAGATCTCGTTGGCCGTGAGTGTGGCCTCGACGCCCTTGGGGATGACGACGGGATATTTTGCGATGCGTGAGATACGTGACATGTTGAACTCCTTTACGCCACGTAGCAGAGGACTTCGCCACCAACGCCCGCGGCTCGGGCGTGACGGTCGGTCATGACGCCGCGCGATGTGGAGACGATGGCCACGCCCAGGCCTTGCATGACCTGAGGAATGGCGCTACGGCCTTTGTAGATGCGCAGACCAGGGCGTGAAACACGCTCGATGCGCTCAATGACCGGACGTCCGGCGTAGTACTTCAGGGTAAGTTCGAGCGTGGGCTTGGCGCCATTGCTCTGCACCTGGAAGTCTTCGATGTAGCCTTCATCCTTCAGCACGGCGGCGATGGCCGCTTTCAGCTTGGAGGAGGGCATGCTGACCGTGGACTTTTCCACTTGCTGCGCATTACGAATGCGGGTCAGCATATCGGCGATGGGATCGCTCATGCTCATATTGTTTCTCTCCTACCAGCTGGCCTTGGTCATGCCGGGAACCTCGCCGCGCATTGCCATCTCACGCAGCTTGACTCGACCGACGCCGAATTTGCGATAAACGCCGCGCGGGCGACCCGTGACAGCGCAACGGTTGCGCAACCGCGTGGGGTTGGCATTGCGCGGCAGCTGCTGGAGTTGCAGGCGAGCTTCGTAGCGCTCTTCGTCGGACTTCGACGTGTCGTTGATGATGGCCTTGAGGGCATTGCGCTTGTTGGCGAATTTCTCTACCAGCTTGGCGCGTTTGACATCGCGATTGATCAGTGAAAGTTTTGCCATGTCATCACCCCTTAAGTACGAAACGGGAAGCGGAACGCGCTCAGCAGCGCGCGGGCTTCGTCGTCGGTGTTGGCAGTGGTCGTGATGCTGATGTTCAGACCACGAAGCGTGTCGACCTTGTCGTATTCGACCTCGGGAAAGATGATTTGCTCTTTCACACCGAGGTTGAAGTTGCCGCGGCCATCGAAGGACTTGCTCGAGATACCCCGGAAGTCGCGCACACGAGGCAGAGCCACAGCGATGAGACGCTCGAGGAACTCATACATGCGACGGCCACGCAGCGTGACCATGCAACCGATGGGGTAGTCTTCGCGGATCTTGAAACCCGCGATCGCCTTGCGTGACTTCGTGATGACCGGCTTCTGGCCGGAGATCTTGGTGAGATCTTCTACGGCGTGCTCGATGACCTTGCGATCGGCAACCGCTTCGGAAACACCCATATTCAGCGTGATCTTGGAAATGCGGGGCACTTCCATGACGCTCTTGTAGCCGAACTTCTCGGTGAGATCAGCCACGACCTTGGAACGATAATATTCTTGCAAAGTAGCCATTTGTTGCCCCTTACGCCTTCGCGCCAATGACCTGGCCATTGGAGCGGAAAATGCGCACTTTCTCGCCGTCTTTCTCAGCAATGCCTACACGATCGGCCTTGCCGGTTTCCGGATTGAAAATGGCAACGTTGGAAATGTGGATGGGCATGGTTTTATCCACGATGCCACCCATTTCGTTGCGCATGGGGTTGGGCTTGGCGTGTTTTTTGACCACGTTGATGCCTTCAACCAGCACGTAGTCGGCATTGACCCGGCGAAGCACCACACCGCGGCGCTTGCGATCTTTGCCGGTGAGAACGATGACTTCATCGCCCTTGCGAATCTTGTTCATGGCCAGCTCCTCAGATGACTTCAGGGGCGAGCGACACGATCTTCATGAACTTCTCGGTACGCAGTTCGCGCGTGACCGGTCCGAAGATACGAGTGCCGATGGGTTCGAGCTTGGCGTTGAGCAATACGGCTGCATTGCCACCGAAGCGAATGAGCGAGCCATCTTTGCGGCGCACGCCTTTGGCAGTGCGAACCACCACGGCGTTGTAGATCTCGCCTTTCTTGACGCGCCCACGGGGCGCGGCTTCTTTCCCGCTCACCTTGATGATGTCGCCGATGCCGGCATAGCGACGCTTGGAGCCGCCCAACACTTTGATGCACATGACGGAACGCGCACCCGTGTTATCGGCCACGTTAAGCGTGGTCTGCATTTGAATCATGATTTAACCTTATCCAACTTGAGCCGCAGGCCCACCGAAACAGGATGCGTCGGGGTGCACAGCGATCAGTTTTGGCCCCGTGTGGCCTCACCTGCCGCATGCAGCTCGCACCGCATGGCAGCTTGCAAGGCCCGGGAAGAAATCTTGCGAATTGAACTCGCTTGCACTCAAGCCGTGAGCGATATGCGCCGGGTGACCCGTGGGGTTGCCTGGTTCATACGCTGAATTGCTTGCTTGAGCGTGTGGCGAGGGGCTTCCTGGGTTCGACGCACCGCTACCGGCAACAACGCCAAACTAAGGAAAGAGAGCGATTCTACCCCGAAAAGGGAGTTATCGCAAGCCCGGCAGCGCTGATGCGCTGCCGAACATGGTTGAGCCGCCAATCTGCAACGGCGGCCCAAAACAGTAAAACTCAGATGACGCGCGCCGCTTCTACCAAACGGGTGACCGACCAAGCCTTATGGCGAGAGATCGGGCGACCTTCGGAGATTTCGACGATATCGCCTTCGTTGTACTGGTTGTTCTCGTCGTGGGCTTTGTACTTGCCCGAGCGAACGATGAACTTGCCCAACAAGGGATGCTTGACGCGGCGTTCGACACGAACCACCACGGTTTTATCCATCTTGTTGCTGACAACCTTGCCCACCAGCTTGCGCTGGCGTTTGGCAGGCGCCTGGCTTCGCGCCTCGGTTGCCGTGGTTTCAGTTGCAGTGCTTTCGGTTGCAGTGCTCATGCTAGACCCCCTGCCTTCTGGCGCATCACGGTACGCACGCGAGCGATATCGCGGCGCACCTTGCCCAGCTGGCTGGTGTTGGACAATTGCTGAGTGGCGGCCTGCATGCGCAGGCTGAAATGCGCCTTCAGCAGGCTTTCGAGCTCGGTTTTGAGCTCGGCCATATCCTTGTTGCGGAGTTCGCTGGCTTTCATGACAAATTCCTCCGGTGGCCTCAGGCGCCGAGCTGACGCGTGACAAACACGGTCGAGATCGGCAGTTTCGCAGCGGCCAGGCGGAAAGCTTCGCGAGCCAATTCCTCGCTGACGCCTTCCATTTCGTAAATCATCTTGCCCGGCTGAATCTCGGCAACCCAGAACTCGGGGTTGCCCTTGCCGTTACCCATGCGGACTTCCGCGGGTTTCTGCGAAATGGGCTTATCGGGAAACACTCGAATCCAGACCCGTCCGCCACGTTTGATATGACGGTTGATGGCCCGGCGAGCGGCTTCGATCTGACGTGCGGTGAGCCGGCCTCGGCCGGTGGCCTTGAGCCCGAACTCGCCGAACGAAACGTTGGTACCGCGAGTGGCCAGGCCGGTGTTACGGCCTTTGTGCTCCTTGCGGTATTTTCTGCGTGCTGGCTGCAGCATGCTTATTCTCCGTCTTTGCCGGCGGGGGCAGCCTCAGCGCCAGCCGGTTTGCTTTCGGTTCTACGGGGGCCACGTCCGGGACGACCACCCGGGCGACCACCCGGACGATCTCCTCGTGGACCACGACGAGGGCGGCGTTCATCTTCACGCGGCGTGTCGGCTGCGATGAGGTCGGCATTGGTGAGGTTGTCACCTTTGTAGACCCACACTTTGATGCCGATGATGCCGTACGTGGTGTGCGCTTCGGCTGTACCGTAATCGATGTGTGCGCGCAGCGTATGCAGCGGCACACGGCCTTCGCGATACCACTCGCTACGGGCGATTTCGATGCCGTTGAGGCGGCCTGCGCTCATGATCTTGATGCCCTGGGCGCCCAAACGCATGGCGTTCTGCATGGCGCGCTTCATGGCGCGGCGGAACATGATGCGCTTTTCGAGCTGCTGAGCGATCGAGGCTGCGATCAGCTGAGCGTCGACCTCGGGCTTGCGGATTTCCTCGATGTTGACGTGCACAGGCACGCCCATGAGGCGCTGCAGATCAACCTTGAGATTCTCGATGTCTTCGCCTTTCTTGCCGATCACCACACCCGGACGCGCCGAATAGATGGTGATGCGGGCGTTCTTGGCAGGACGCTCGATAATGACCCGGCCCACCGAGGCGTTCTTGAGTTTCTTCTTGAGATACTCGCGCACCTGCGTATCTTGGATGAGCATGTCGCGGTAGGCGCGGTCTTCTGCGTACCAGCGCGACGTCCAGTTGCGGGTGACTGCCAGGCGAAAGCCGGTCGGGTGAATTTTCTGTCCCATCGTGACTCCTTAAACGCCGACCTTGACCACGATGTGGCAAGTCTGCTTTTCGATCTTCACGCCGCGACCTTTGGCGCGAGGGCGGAAGCGTTTCAGGGAGGTGGCTTTGTCGACTTGGATGGTTTTCACCTTCAGTTCGTCGATGTCGGCGCCATCGTTGTGTTCAGCGTTGGCAATTGCCGACTCCACGACCTTGCGAATGATTCCCGCCGACTTCTTGGGCGTGAAGGCAAGAATGTTGAGCGCCTGCTCAACCGGCTTGCCACGAATCATGTCGGCCACCAGGCGAGCCTTCTGCGCGGAAACACGCACACCGCGCACGGCGGCAGCAGTATCGTTACCGTTCTGCATGGCTTACCTCCGGGACTTTCTGTCTGCCGCATGACCCTTGAACGTGCGGGTCAGTGCGAACTCACCGAACTTATGGCCCACCATGTTCTCGTTGACATACACGGGAACATGCTGACGACCGTTGTGAACGGCGAATGTGAGCCCGATGAACTCGGGCAGGATGGTTGAGCGGCGCGACCAGATTTTGATCGGCTTCTTCTCTTTGCCGCCGGACGCAGCCTCCACTTTCTTGAGGAGATATGCGTCGACAAACGGACCTTTCTTGATCGAACGTGACATGGTTCGCCTCTTACTTGCGCTTGCGTCGCTGGACGACGATCATACTGTTCGTCCGCTTGTTACGACGGGTCTTGTAACCCTTGGTGGGAACACCCCAGGGACTCACCGGCACACGACCTTCACCGGTACGGCCTTCACCACCACCGTGGGGGTGATCGATCGGGTTCATGGCAACGCCACGAACCGTGGGCCGGATACCGCGCCAGCGAGTGGCGCCGGCCTTGCCGATTTGGCGCAGGCTGTGCTCTTCGTTGCTCACTACACCCACGGTGGCGCGGCATTCGATATGCACACGACGCACCTCGCCGGAGCGCAGACGCACCTGGGCGTGAGAGCCTTCACGAGCCAGCAGCACCGCCGAGGCGCCAGCCGAACGAGCCAGTTGACCGCCCTTGCCGGGAACCATCTCGATGCAGTGGATGGTGGTGCCAACCGGAATGTTGCGAATTGGCAGCGTATTGCCAGCGCGGATCGGGGCTTCGCTGCCCGAGATCAACGTGGCGCCTACCGCCAGACCGCGGGGCGCAAGAATGTAGCGACGTTCGCCGTCGGCGTAGCACAGCAGTGCGATGTGCGCCGTACGGTTGGGGTCGTATTCGATGCGCTCGACCTTGGCCGGGATGTTGTCTTTGTTGCGACGGAAGTCGACGATACGGTAATGATGTTTGTTGCCGCCACCACGATGACGCGTGGTGATGTGCCCCACATTGTTGCGACCGGCGTTCTGGATCTGCTTTTGAAGCAGGGGTGCATACGGCTCACCCTTGTGCAGGTGCCGATGCGTTACCTTCACCATGGAACGACGACCGGGTGAGGTCGGCTTCAGTTTAACGAGTGCCATTTACTTCACCTCCTGCGAGAAGTCGAGTTCCTGGCCTTCTTTCAGTGCAACGTAGGCCTTGCGCTCGTTGCGACGACGACCCATGAAACGGCCGAAGCGCTTGGGCTTGCCTTTGACGTTGAGCACTTGAACCGAATCGACCTCGGCTTTGAAGAGCAGCTCGACTGCGGCCTTGACCTCGGTCTTGGTGGCGTCGGGCGTAATACGGAAAGCGATGTGCTGGTGCTTGTCGGCGATGAAGGTGGCCTTTTCGGTCACGATCGGCGCCAAGAGCACCTTGTACAGGCGTTCCTTGGACAGTTTGGTTTGCACTTGGCCGTTCATCCGAGCATCTCCTCGAGTTGCGCGATGGCCGGGCGGGTGATCAACACATTTTTGTAGTGGATCAGTGACAGCGGATCGGCGTAACGCGGCTCGACAACCGCCACATGGGGCAGGTTGCGCGTAGCGAGATAAAGGTTCTCGTCGAAGGAATCGGTAATGATGAGCACCGACGACGAGGCGTCGCCCAGGCCGAGAGCCTTGAGCTTGGTGGCAGCCGCCTTGGTCTTGGGCGTGTCGAGCGAGAAGTTCTCGATCACGGCGATGCGCTCTTCGCGGGCGAGTTGCGACAAAATGGCGCGAACCCCGGCGCGATACATCTTCTTATTGACCTTCTGGCTGAAGTTCTCGTCGGGCGAGTTGGGGAAAATCCGACCACCCCCACGCCACAACGGCGACGCCGTGGAACCGGCGCGCGCACGACCTGTGCCCTTCTGACGCCACGGCTTACGCGTGGAATGATTCCTTTCGGAGCGGTCTTTTTGGGCACGGTTACCCGAGCGGGCGTTGGCTTGATAGGCCACTACCACCTGGTGCACCAGCGCTTCGTTGAACTCGCGACCAAAAACGGTATCGGCAGCCGTGACCGTGCTGCTCGATTCACCTTGTTCGTTAAGTAGCTTGATTTCCATTACGCCCCCTTGCCAACGGCCTTGACGGCGGGACGAACGATCACATCGCCACCCGCATGACCCGGAACGGCGCCACGCACCAACAGCAACCCGCGCTCGGCATCCACGCGGATGATGTCGAGGTTTTGAATGGTGCGCTTGACATTGCCCATGTGGCCGGCCATTTTCTTGCCCGGAAACACGCGACCCGGATCCTGGGCTTGGCCGATGGAGCCCGGCTTGCGGTGAGCACGCGAGTTACCGTGCGAACGGCGCGAACCCTGGAAATGGTGGCGCTTGATGGTGCCCGCGAAACCCTTACCGAGGGTGATGCCGGTGACGTCGACCTTCTCGCCTTCGGCGAAGATGGCCTCAACCTTGACCTCGGAACCGGGCTCGAGCTCGGCAAGCTTGGCAGGATCGAGCCGGAACTCGTTGAGCACGCTGGGGGCTTCGATGCCCGCCTTGGCGTAGTGACCGACCTGCGCCTTGTTCACGCGCGAGGCGCGCCGCTGACCGAAGGCCAGCTGCACCGCGGCATAGCCGTCGGTTTCGGGCGACTTCACTTGAGCCACACGGTTGCCCGACACGTCCAGCACGGTTACCGGGATGGACTCGCCTTCGTCGGTAAACACGCGGGTCATGCCAACCTTGCGACCCACCAGACCCAGCCGGTGAGCGGCAGGCGTGGATGTCGGATTCGACATTTTTTTCTCCAATTCCCGGCTACGATTGGCCGGGGCTAAATTGATGTCGGGAATGACGCCAAACGCCTGGAGTTACCCAGGCGCAAGCCAAAAAAGTAGCTTGGAGGCAACACACCCGCCCATGACAGGCAGCCCGCCAAGATGGCGAGCTGACATCGCGGCTGTTTACACAGAATTTGCCACTACAAACACAAAACCTCACCCAACCGCCTTGCACGCCCGGGCACAATCTTTCATGCTAGAAATGGCAAGCCTGAAAGTGTAGCACTTCGACGGGGAGTATGGCAAGGGGCGGGGAGGCGGTGGCGCCGGCTTCATGTTGCCCGACGCCTTTTGCCGATACGACCGTTGGCGCGACTGCAGCACAAACGGTCGTTCAGAATTACTGCAGAGCGATTTCTACGTCGACACCAGCCGGCAGGTCGAGACGCATGAGAGCGTCGACGGTTTTGTCGGTGGGATCAACGATGTCCATCAGACGCTGGTGCGTGCGGATCTCGAACTGATCTCGCGAAGACTTGTTCACGTGCGGCGAACGCAGAACGTCGTAGCGCTGAATACGGGTGGGCAGGGGCACGGGGCCGCGCACGACGGCGCCGGTGCGCTTGGCGGTATCGACAATTTCCGAAGCCGACTGATCGATGAGTTTGTAATCGAAGGCTTTCAGGCGGATACGGATTTTCTGCTTTTTCATGAATTTTCCCAAAGAACGAAAGATGCTGCCTGAGGCAGCATCCCCGGGCGACGGGCGCCCGGGTAGAAGCGAAAGTAGGGCTGGATCAGGCGATGATCTTGGCCACCACGCCGGCGCCCACGGTGCGGCCGCCTTCACGGATGGCAAAGCGCAGGCCTTCTTCCATGGCGATGGGTGCGATCAGCTCGACGTCGATCGACACGTTGTCGCCCGGCAGCACCATT
>JAJUJN010000480.1 GCA_029265335.1 Alcaligenaceae bacterium | reverse complement strand
GGCCTTTGCTTTTTCCTGTTTGTATGTCATTAGCTGGTGGCGCAAGGTGTCGCGTGATGAACTCAGGATGCGGCAGCAGGATGGTCAGGGGCAACAGGGTGATTCATGAAGGTAGTGTTCGTTCGTTCTTACCTGGTTCGTACCGATAGCCGCCTTCATCGCTATTTTCGAGCACTCCAGCAACAAAACGTGCCCTACCTGACTTTAGGTTGGGATCGAACAGGTATAGAGCCCGATACCGAAGATTGTCGATATTGGCATCGGCCTTCGCCGGTAGGCGGCGGCTTGCGTAATTTTGGACGGATTCTGGCGTTCAACCTGTTTTGCCTGCGCGAGCTTTGGCGCAGCCGCAAGCAGACCTTCTGCGTTCACGCGGTGGATCTCGACGGCGCCCTGGGAGCGGCCGTGTTCAGCGCAATTACCGGCAAACCGCTCATCTTTGATGCGTTCGACAAATACTCCGACACTCGCAACCTCACGGGGCCTGTGAAGTGGGTGTGCGACCAATTGGAGCGCTGGTGCATGCGAGCGGCCGACTGGGTGTTGCTACCCGACGCTTGCCGCGTAGAGCAACATGGGCTTGAAGGTTGGCAGAAGGTTTTCATCATCGAAAACGTTCCGGCCGAGCGGGCAATGGCGCCGAAGTTCAACCCTGGCGAAGTGGTGGAGCATGACAGAACAATACGAGCTTCTCATTCCACCCACTGCCTCGAGGGCGATGCTCGTCAGAGCGTGTCTACGGTAACGTCGCCGCTGAAGCTTGTATACGTGGGCACGCTGGAACCAGTGCACCGGGGCCTGGAAAACCTCTTGCGGGCAGTGGCAGAATACAAGGGGAGTGTTCATCTCACCCTGGCAGGCACTGGGCCGCTGGCAGAACAATGCGATCAATACGCCCAGCGCTATGCGAACATCCATTTTTGTGGCGAAGTTCTGCCCGAGGATGCCATGACGCTGATGGCCGAAGGCGACATTATTGTTGGTATGTATTATTTGTCTTCGCGCAACCATCGTTTTGCCGCGCCCAATAAATATTACGAGCACTTGATGTTGGGCAAAGCTCTGCTTACCAGCCTGGGCACTCCGCCAGGTGAGAGAGTCGGGGCACATCACACTGGCTGGGCCATTGCCGACACCTACGAAGCCTTGCAGCGTTGGTTGCAAGGCCTGAATCGCGCTGACGTTGAGGAGCGGAGCCAGAGAGCCGCCTTGCTCTGGCGAGCTCACTACGCCGATTATTTCGATCGGGTGCTGTTGCAAGGCTACGCGCAGCGTGTGGCTCAGTGGCGAACAGGGCGCCAATCAACTTAAATCAATTCATGAAGATTCTTTCGGTGTTTGGCACTCGCCCCGAAGCCATCAAGATGGCGCCCGTGGTGCAAGAACTCAGCGGCTTGAGTGGGGTGGACGCCCGGGTATGTGTTACGGGCCAGCATCGAGAAATGCTCGATCAGGTGCTCACTTGGTTCGACATCAAGCCCGCCTATGATCTTGACGTGATGCGACCTGGCCAGGGTCTTTCCGACCTTACCGCTGCGGTGCTGGTGGGTCTGAACCCCGTGTTGCAAGTGTTTCGGCCCGACGCTGTTGTCGTGCACGGTGATACCACCAGCACTCTGGCAGCCTCGCTGGCAGCCTATTATGCGCGCATTCCCGTTGCCCATGTGGAGGCAGGTCTCAGGTCTTTTGACCGGGACATGCCTGAGGAGATCAACCGCATTCTTACGGATCACGTTGCTGAACTGCTCTTCATTACAGAACAGAGTGCCCGTGATAAT
>JAJUJN010000514.1 GCA_029265335.1 Alcaligenaceae bacterium | reverse complement strand
GTCGAGATACGCCATTACCCCGACCGCGTGTTGACCGACCGCCACGGGTTTCACCAGCTGTTGCTGGGGCTCGATGGTGCGCTGGAACTCGAGTCGGCAGGGCGGCTCATGCACGTGACGCGCGGCGTGCTGGCCCCGGTTGCCAGTGGCGACGTGCACCACTACCTGGCGCCGGGAGACAACCGCGTGCTGGTGCTCGACTTGCCCGAGGCGTGGTGCGAGGCGTTGGCCTTCGAAGGGCTGATGCTGGGGCAGGCGCGGCGTTTGCCGGAGCAACTGGTGGCGCAAGGGTAGGGGCTTGGCGGCTCGGGCCAGGCGCTGGCCTGCTGGCTGCAGCAAGCGCTCGCCGCCGGTGGCCGCCGCTTGGCGCCGCCGCGGCTGAAGCTGCTCGAGCTGCTGCCCGCCATGCGCGGCGACCTGGCGCATCCTTGGCGCGTGGGTGAGATGGCCAGGAGTTGCCACCTGGCCGAGGCTGTCTTCGCCCGTCAGTTTCGCGCGCTGACCGGCCAATCGCCCCACGAGTGGCTGGTGCGCGAGCGCTTGGCACTGGCCCGCGAGCTGCTGCGAGCCGACAACGCTTCGCTCACCGAAGTGGCCCAGGCCTGCGGCTTTGCCGACAGCGCCCATTTTTCGAAGAGCTTCCGCCAGCGGCATGAGGTGTCGCCCAGCGAGTGGCGCCGGCTGGCGTTGGGGAAGGGCGCTGCATGCAAAGGTCAGGATTCGACAAGCGACCGCGACACCTGAAAGGCATGCTGGGACCTCGACGTTGTTGACGAGGTCATCGCATGTTCGCGCTCTCCCGCCGTCAGGCCACGGCCATCGGGGCCACCACCATTCTCAACTGGGCGCTGCTCGCCACCCTGACCCAGCTCTCCGGGCCGGTGCCGCCGTTCCTGCTCACCGGGCTGGCGTTCGGCATTGCCTTCCTGTGCTTTCTTGCCTGGAGTCTGTGGCGGCGTGAGTCGTTCGTCGCGCCGTTGCGTCAGGCCCCTTCGGTGTGGGCACTGGGTGTCGGCGGGCTGTTCGGTTATCACGCGCTCTATTTCGTCGCCCAGCAGAACGCACCGCCGGCCAACGCCGGGCTGATCAGCTATCTCTGGCCATTGTTGATCGTGCTGTTCGTCGGCCTGCTGCCGGGTGAGCGCCTGCTGCCCCGGCACGTGGTGGGCGGGCTGCTGGGCTTTGCCGGCGCGGCGCTGCTGATCGGTGGCGACCTGGGCGGTGGAGGTAGCGCGCTGGGCTATGGCGCGGCCTTCGCCTGCGCCTTGGTGTGGAGCGGCTACTCGGTGTTATCGCGGGCCAAGAAGGCGGTGCCAACCAGTGCCGTGGGGGGCTTCTGCCTGGTCACGGCACTGTTGGCCTTCGCCTGCCACGGCCTGTTCGAGGCAACGCGCTGGCCCCAGGGCATCGAGTGGCTGGGCGTGGT
>JAJUJN010000048.1 GCA_029265335.1 Alcaligenaceae bacterium | reverse complement strand
TATCTGACGGTCATTCGCCGGTCGTTCCACACACTCAAGGGGAGTGGCCGGATGGTCGGCCTCAAGGATGTGGGAGAGGCGGCATGGGCGATCGAACAGACGCTCAACCTCTGGTTGCGCCTGGAAATGCCTGTCAGCGGGGGATTGCTCGATTTGCTCGATCAGGCGTCCGGCGTTTTCTCGGAATGGGTTCGCTATCTGGAGACCGGCGAGGGGTGTGCCCCGGATCCGGTCGAGATGATTGCCCGCGCGGAGGCGTTGCGATCAGGGACTGAAAGTGCCGCGCAGAAAGAGCCGGAGGAGTTGCCTGTAGCGG
The DNA here is from genome assembly GCA_029265335.1 of Alcaligenaceae bacterium. Classification (GTDB taxonomy): domain Bacteria; phylum Pseudomonadota; class Gammaproteobacteria; order Burkholderiales; family Burkholderiaceae_B; genus Verticiella. The sequence continues at coordinate 9,916 of JAJUJN010000048.1, read as the reverse complement.
CAACGACGGACGCGGAGGTGGGAGAAAGCCAGGCCATTGAACTCGTTCCGCTCGAAGAAGGCTTGCCGGCAGAGGCGGAGCCGAGGAACTCACCGGATTCAACGGCAGAGATAATTCATGTTGATTTTTCCTCCGCGGCACCTGATGCGCTGGAAGAAGTACCTGCTTTCGTGCCCAGCGAGGAACCGGAGAGCGACGCTTCTGATGCGGGCGAACAGCCGGCGTCCGGCGTCGGCGAACCCCCTGAGGTAGCCGCAGGTGGGCAGCCCGAATTGGGCAGTCCCGAGGTGGCAAAGCCTCAGCAACGCCTCAGTATTTCTCCGGCGTTGTTCGAGATTTTCTCGGAAGAGGCGCAAACTCATCTGCAGACACTGCGTCGGGAACTGCCAGTCCTGGAGAGTGCGGATACGGTTCCGACGCCGCAAAACATGTACCGTGCCGCGCATACCCTGGCGGGAATTTCTGCCACGGTTGGTCTCACCCCGATCAACCAGTTGGGGTACGCGCTGGAGCATGCCTTGTTGCGGCGCGACCATTCAGAGAACCCGGGTAGTGCGGAAGCGCTGGGGGTCATCAGAAGAGCGGTGGGAGAACTGGAACTGATGCTTTCCGCCCTTGCTCAGCGGCAGGAAATCAGTGTTCCCCCCGGGTTGATCGACGATCTCGACGGGCTTTTTGCCGCCAGCGTCGTTACTGCGACGGTACCATCGGAGTCTCCTGTCGAGTCCCCGTGCGAATCGGGTGAGTCGCCTCCTCCGGCTCAGGACGCATCGCCCGAGGTGCCGGTCTTGGCCGCCGTGCCGGAGGCGAGAGCTTCCCTGCTTCCGACGGTTCCCTTGCTGAATGACGAGATCGACGAGCAACTGTTGCCGATCTTCCTCGAGGAAGCGGCGGAGCTCAATCAGGGAATTTCTGCGCAATTGCGTGCGTGGCGCGATGATCCCGACAGTACCGAGATCGTACGCATACTCGCCCGCCAGATGCATACCCTGAAGGGCAGTGCGCGGATGGCGGGGGCCATGACCCTCGGCGAGATCGCCCACGCGCTGGAGGCCCGGATTGGCGAAGTGGCCAAGACAGGGGGGGCTTCGGCCGACACCATTGACGAGATCGAAAGCGCCTTCGAGGCGATCAGGCAAATTGTCGAGCGACTGGAGCGAGGCGAAGATCTTGGTGCTGAGCGCGACATGGCTTCCGACGCTTCGGCGCCTGCCGTGCCGGTCGCGTCTGCCTGGCAACAACCGGAGGAGGCGGGCAAGCCACTGGCTCAGGGGTTTGTCGAGCGCCGTGCCGACCGTTCGCGGCTTGGTGAGGGTCCGGTTGATGTTGAAAGCGACGCAGCACCGCAGCAGGCAATCCTTCGCGTTCGCGCCGGGGTCATCGATCGCCTGGTCAACGAGGCGGGGGAATTGGCGATTGCCCGTTCGCGTATCGAAGGGGAAATGCGCAGCCTGAAAGACTCCCTGCTCGATCTGACCGAGAACGTCATTCGCTTGCGTCGCCAGCTCAGGGACATCGAGATTCAGGCCGAGTCGCAGATGCAGTCACGCGAAGCCCTGGCGGATGCGCGGCATGCAGGTTTCGATCCACTGGAGTTTGACCGGTTTACCCAGTTCCAGGAACTGACCCGGATGATGGCGGAGTCGGTCAACGACGTGGCTACGGTCCAGCAGAACCTGCTCAAGAATCTCGACGATGCCAACGCGGCGCTTATTGCCCAGGCGCGCCTCAACCGCGAAGTGCAGCAGGAGCTGATGTCGGTGCGCATGGTGCCGTTCAACAGTCTGGCCGACCGCATGTACCGGATCGTCCGGCAGACGTCGAAGGAATTGAACAAGCGTGCCAACCTTGAGATCAAGGGCGGTCAGGTCGAGCTCGATCGGAGTGTGCTGGAGAAAATCGCCGCACCACTTGAACACATGCTTCGCAACGCCATTGCCCACGGTCTGGAAGATCGCGAAACCCGGCGCGCCAGAGGCAAGCCCGAGATCGGGGATGTTGCCCTCTCCCTCAAGCAGGAGGGCAATGAAATCGTCCTGGCGCTCGCGGACGATGGCGCCGGGCTTGATTACGAACGCATCCGTTCGCGGGGGGTTGCCGCCGGGTTGATCAAGGCGGAGGACGAGGTTTCTCCGGAGAGCTTGGCCGAATTGATTTTTGCGCCGGGCTTCTCGACGGCGGAGGAGGTCTCGCAGATTGCCGGTCGCGGCGTCGGGATGGACGTGGTGAAAACGGAGGTCAATAGCCTCGGCGGGCGTGTCGAGATACTCTCGACCCCCGGGAGCGGCAGCGAATTCAGGCTCATCATTCCGCTGACGCTGGCCGTCACCAAAGCCTTGCTGCAATCGGGCGTGGCTTACGTGGGCGGCTACCAGGGTTCTCCTGTGTCTCATTTGATGGATGTGCTGGCCGACGCCCGTGAAACGCTCGATGAATTGGGCGTACATTTTGAAAGCAATACCAGCGAAGCCGCCGCGGCCGCCATGCTGGGGGCCTCGGTGCATTACCCGGTACGGGGCGCCATCACCTTCAAATCCACGGTGGGCACCAACGTGGCCGCCGATGCGCTGTCGAACCTCGCCTCCGGCGGGGTGACCGGCGGCACCTTGGTGATACTGGGCGAAGACTACGGTGAAGGTTCGAGCATCATCCAGGAACGCTCCCACGCCTTTGCCATGAAATCGCAGATGTGGCTGCTCGACCCACGGCCCAACTTGCCCAGCATCGTAGACGCGGTGGAAAAGAGCTTCGAGCTTTCTGAAGCCAGCAACACGCCGGTGATGATGACCATGCGTGTGCGTGCCTGCCATATGCATGGTCGCTTCACGGCGGCCACCAACCGGCGGCCCGAAATGACGCTGAAGGAAGCGACAGAGCAGCCGCGGCGCGATGTCCAGCGCATGGCGCTGGCGCCGGCCACTTTCGTGCATGAACACGAGAAGGTGAAAGACCGGTGGCCTGCGGCGGTGAACTTTGTTCGCGAACATCGCATGAACGAAGTGTTCGACGCCGACGCCAAGCGCATCGACGTGGGCATCATGGTGCAGGGCGGGCTCTACAACACTTTGCTGCGGGCGCTCGAATTGCTGGGCTTGGCCGACGCTTTTGGCAACAACCAGTTGCCCATCTATGTGATGAACGTGGTCTACCCCATGGTAGACGACGAAGTGCTCGACTTCATGGCCAACAAACAGGCCGTGCTCATGATGGAGGAGGGCCAGCCCGAATACATCGAGCAGAGTCTGCATACCCTCGTGCGCCGCCAGGGAGTAGAAACTCTTGTGCATGGCAAGGACATGCTGCCCTTGGCCGGCGAATACACGGTGCAAGCCATGCTCAAGGGTTTGCGCAAGTTTCTTGAACGCTACCCCCATGCCGGCGAAGAAGTCACGCTGAGTCTGCCCACCGATGTGGAGCAGATGCTCAAGCCCAAGGTGGTGCCGATCGTGCCGTCCATGCCCGGAACGCCCATGGTCGAGGTGCCGGAAGTGCAGCCGCGGCCGCCGGGCTTCTGCACAGGGTGTCCGGAGCGGCCGATATTCGCTGCGCTGAAGCTGGTCGAAAAAGACACCGGGCCGCATTACATCAGTGCCGATATCGGTTGCCATCAGTTCGCCGCTTTGCCGCCTTTCAATGTGGGCGCCACGTCCATGGGCTACGGCCTGGGCGCGGCTGGTGCTTCGGCTTTCAATGTCGAGGGAGGCCGACGCACGATCAGCGTGATGGGCGACGGCGGCTTCTGGCACAACGGGCTCACCACCGGCGTGGCCAACGCCGTATTCAACGAGAACGACAACGTCATTCTGCTCATCGATAACGGCTATTCGGCCGCCACCGGAGGGCAGGACATTCCGTCTTCGCACCGCCCCAGCGAACATCGCTCCACTCAGAACTCGATCGAGGCCGCGGTGCGGGGGGTGGGCGCCAAGTGGGTGCGTACGATCGACAACACCTACGACCTGGCGCGCATGACAGCCACCCTGCGTGAGGCCCTCACCACCGACGTCGCGGGCCCCAAGGTGGTGATTGCGCAGTCGGAATGCATGCTCAACAAGCAGCGTCGCGAGCGACCAAAAAAGAGGGAGCGCATGCGCCAGGGTGAGCGCACCGTCGTGGAGCGCTTTGGCGTGGATTCCGACACCTGCACCGGCGATCACTCCTGCATCAGGCTCTCGGGCTGTCCGTCGCTGTCGATTCGCGACAACCCCGACCCGCTGCGCCGGGATCCCGTGGCCACGGTGCTGTCGAGCTGTGTGGGCTGTGGGCATTGTGGCGAGGTTGCGCATGCGGCGGTGCTGTGCCCGTCGTTCTATCGGGCCGAGGTGATCCATCACCCAAACCTCTGGGAGCGTTGGTACGCGCGCCTGTCGTCGGTAGTAATCGGCTTCTTGCAAAAGCGCCTCGCCGCGCGGGAGTGGAATCATGCAGGTTGAAACTCAGATCCGTCCATTCACCATTGCGATTCTGGCGATGGGAGGCGAGGGGGGCGGGGTGCTTGCCAACTGGTTGGTGCAGTGTGCCGAAAGCGAAGGCTATTGGGCACAAGCCACCTCCGTGCCTGGGGTCGCGCAACGCACCGGCGCCACCATTTATTACGTGGAAGTGCTGGCCACGCCGCGAGAAGAAGGCAAGCGCCCCATTTTCGGCCTGATGCCCACACCGGGCGACGTGGATGTGGTGATCGCCTCGGAGTTGATGGAATGTGGCAGAGCGATCCAGCGCGGCCTCGTCACGCCCAATCGTACGGTCCTCATTGCCTCCACCAACCGGGTGTACACCTATGCCGAAAAGGCGGTGCCCGGCGACGGCAGGATCGAGGGCGAGCGCATCTTCCAACAAGCGCAGAAAGCCGCTCGCAAGCTCATTTGCGCCGACTTTTCTCAGCTTGCAGAAAGCCAACGCAGCGTGATCAGTGCCAGTCTATTCGGCGCCTTTGCGGGTGCCGGCGTAGCGCCGTGGGGTCGCGAGGTGTGCGAGCGAGCAATTCGTGAGGGCGGTATCGGGGTGGACGCCAGTCTGGCCGCTTTCGGCGCGGGTTATGCCGCCGCACAGACGCAAGCCCTCGATGCCCAAACCAGCGATACCACCGCTGCCGAACTCAGCGCCACCGAAGTGCGCCGTACACCCGCTTTGGCTGCCGCGCCACCCAGTCAGGTTCCGCCGCCGCCAGCTCTGCGCGACCTGTTGCAGCGCGTGCGTGCGGAGTTTCCGGAGCCGGTGTGGGCCACGCTGGAGGCCGGCGTTGCGCGCACGGCCAACTATCAGGATGCGGATTACGCCGCTGAGCTGCTGCAGCGTCTTGCCCCGCTGCGCGATCTCGACAGCGTCAAAGCCGATCCACAGGCCACCTTGCTGGGCGAGGCCGCTCGCTACCTGGCGCTGTGGATGAGTTACGAAGACACCGCGAGGGTGGCGCAGCTCAAGTTGCGCGCCGGGCGTTTTCAGCGCGTGCGCCAGGAAATGAACGTGGCGGACGACAGCCTGGTGCACTTCAACGAATATTTCCATCCGCGCGTGGAAGAGCTGGCCGACGCCATGCCGGCGACTCTGGGCCGCTGGTTGATGAAATCGAACGGCGCTCGCGCCTTTCTCGGTCGATTTACGCGCCAAGGCAGAGTGGTGAGAAGCACGTCGCTGGGCGGCTTCCTCATGCTTTATCTGGTGTGTGGCACCCGCAGGTGGCGCCGACGCTCACTGCGCTACGTGCGCGAAACCGAGTGGATGTACGAATGGTTGGCGCTGTTGGTGCGCACGGCGCCGGTTGACTACGCCTTGGCCTGCGAGCTGGCCCAATGCCCGCGCTTGATCAAAGGCTATGGCGACACCCACGCCCGCGGGCTGGAGCGTTACCAACTGATTCTGGAACACCTGCCATTGCTGCGAGGCGCAGGCGCTGCCGACACCGTTCGGGCCTGGCGCGAAGCGGCGTTGGCCGATGACTCGGGGGAGGGGCTGCACAAGCTGCTGGCGGCTGCCCAGCAGCACAACCCCCTTACCGCAACACTTTGAGCTTTGTTTTTTTGGAGGTAGGCATGAAGTTGAAGAATCGTATTGCGGCATCCCTCGGGCTGCTCGGCTTGGCCACCGGCAGTCTGTTGGCTGCATCGGGAGCCATGGCGAATGAGGGCTTTCCTAACGGTAAACCGGTCACGGTCGTGGTGCCCTACGCCCCGGGCGGCGGCGCAGACATCCTGGCCCGACTCGTGAGCGCTGGCGCTGCCGAGAAGCTGGGTGTGCCGGTGATTGTGGAAAATCGGCCCGGCGGTGGTTCGATCCTGGCTGCTCAACTGGTGGCTCGAGCCAAGCCCGACGGTCACACTGTGCTCACGGTGACCAGCGCCACGCTGGTGATGAACCCGCATCTGTACTCCGATCTGCCTTACGACCCCAAGGCCGATTTCACCCCGGTGACCATGGCCTCTTCCATGCCAATGGTGCTGGCGGTGAACGCCGATTTTCCGGTGCAGACGATCGATGAGCTGACCGAGTACGTTCGTGAGAACCCCGGCCAGGTGTCGTATGCGTACGGCGCTGCGGGTGGGCAGATCGTGGGTGAGCTCTATCGTGATCGCGCCGGCCTCGACATGCAGCCCATCGGCTACAACGGCAGTACACCCGCACAGAACGACGTGCTGGGCGGCCACCTGCCCATCATTGTTGATGCGCTGGCGCCGGCGCTGGGCTTGCTCGAATCTGGTCGCCTGCGCCCGTTGGCGGTGTCGTCCGCGGAACGTTCGGCAGCCGTGCCCGACGTTCCCACTTTGCAAGAGGCAGGGCTGGGCGAAATCGACGTTGCCGGCCTCACGGGTTTCTCGGTGCCGGTGGGAACGCCTCAAGAGGCCATCGACAAACTCCATGAAGCGTTCGCTTACGCCCTCAACACACCCAAGGTACGTAGTCATCTCGAAGGCTTGGGCCAAACGGTTTATGCTGCCCCAGGCGATGAGTTCAAGGAGCGCATTTATCGCGACTACGACGTGCTGGGTGAAGTGATTCGTACTGCGGGTATTGCCGTCAACTGATATAGCGCGTTGCATATAAATGAAGGCAGCCTCTGAGATCAGATGCTGCCTTCTTCAGTCCTGTCGAAGTTGCTGCTTTCTTCAATACGACTGACTGATAAACCAACGAGCACAAAAAAAGCCCTCGCTGTGAACAGGAGGGCTTTTTTCTATCCGTGCGGCGCCGCGGGCGCCGCACGGATACCGCTGTGAAATCAGAGCGGGGTGATTTTGGTGGCTTGCGGGCCTTTGGGGCCTTCGCCAGAGACGTACTCTACGCGCTGGTTTTCTTCGAGGGTGCGATAACCCGAACCCTGAATTTCGGAGAAATGCGCGAAAAGATCTTTACCGCCTGCATCGGGAACGATGAAGCCAAAACCTTTTTCGGCGTTGAACCACTTGACAATGCCGGTTTCCATACTGCTTTTCCTTAATGAAAACAAATTAAACCAAATGGAGCCTGATGGCCCCGATATGCAGACAATCAAGGAATAGACAGCAGTACTAGCAACACCGTGGTGGTATACGCAGTGCTCACTTCACAACACTTGAAAATCTGACCGGCACTATGGGGCGAAACGGCAGGGCTGTCAAGCAGTTTTGCAGAACTTTTTGTGCGTAGTGCGGCAGTCTTGCCACAGTCACCCCCGGGCCGAGATCGCGCGTGAGGGCCCGGAAGAGGTCAGGCCCGCCCCAGCCCTTGGGCGAACAGGGCCGCGACCAGATCCGACTGCGACAGCATGCCTACCACGCTATTGCCTGACACCACCGGCACTTGATGCAGCCCGCCACCGCCCAGTAAAGGCACCAGCTCGGCGATGGGTTGATCGGGGCGGGCGGTATGCACCCTGGACGTCATGATGTCACGTACTCGGCGCTCAGCGGACCAGCAGGGAGGATCGTTGCCGGGGCGGCCCTCGGTGGCGTCCAGGAAATCGCGCAGCGACACGATGCCTTGCAACACGCCTTGGTCGGTGATCACGGGAAGTGCTCGAAATCGATGATGGGCCAAGCGGCGCCAGGCATCGGCGACTGAAGCGTCGGGCGACACACCGATGACATCGCGCGACATCACGTCGCGGCAGCGCAGGTCGCCCAGGCGACGCTGGTGAGCACGAACTTCCACGGCCTGAACAACTTCTTGTAGATCGGCCAGGCTCACATCCAGCAGCTGAGCTCGTTCGGCGATCGTCTGCATGAGATCGTCGGCAGTGGCGCCCACGCGATGATTGGCCGGCAAGTCGCGGGTGTGGTGGCGACTGCCTTGCAAGATCCGATTCGGGTAGTTGCGTTGCGTGAACGCGTTGAACGCGATGGCCGCCAACAGCAGCAGCAATACGTTGATCCCCACTGGCCACACCACGAACCGGTAGCCGAGTTCCTGGATGGCCGGCTCACCCAACACAGCCATCATGGCGACCCCGCCAGCGGGTGGGTGCAGGCAGTGCAGCAGAAACATCACGATAAGGACCAGGCCCAGTGCGACGCCAGCGGCCAGCCAGGGAGCGGGAATCCAACGCGCGCAGCTCACGCCGATGACCGCTGCGGCCAGATTCCCGGCCAGGGTGGGCCAGGGTTGCGCAAGCTGGCTGGACGGAATGGCGAACAAGAGAATGGCCACCGCACCCATCGGCGCAATAAACCAGGGTTCTGCGCTGCCCAAGGCCAATTGCCCGATGAGCAACGTGATGAGAACACCCAGGCTGGCGCCCAGCGTGCCGAGCACGCGCTCTCGGCGCGATACATGGAGCCGGCTGGGCAAAAAGCGCCGCAGCCAGAGCAGAAATGCCTGGTTGCGGCGCTGCTGTGTTGGGGTATGACGCATCGAGCCAACCCTCGGGTTGCCTGCTACCCCGGCTGCACCCTCATCAGAGAGATCTTGCATAGCTTGCGTCAGACAAGCGAACGCCCTTCTTTGCGGGCTTTGCGCCAGTCTTTGATCGCCGAAACGATCAGCACGCTGAGCAGGCCGATGCAGATCACGGGCCAGATCAATATGTAGATTGTGAGTAGGGTGGGATTCATCCAATCACTCCTATGGTTTGACTGAAGTCGCTCCTGGCTCGAAGCTGAGGCGCCCGAACGGGCGCGACTTCAGCAGTTATCGTTGAAATCGAGTTCACTCAGTTACTGTGCTGGAAGGAACCCACGCGCTCCTTGAGCAGATCGAAATCGAATTGCTTCTTGCTGCCCAGGCTCATGAGCGTGCACACGACAGCGCTGGTGCCATAAGCGGTGAGCGAAGCCAGCAGCACGGTGTAGTCGCGCAGGAAGCCGATGGCGTATGGCATCATCACCAGCGCAGCCACAACGCCCACCAGCAAGCCCAGGGTGCGGCCCAGAAAGCCGAAGGCCATCAAACCGAGCACCACGCCGCCACCGATCGAGGCGATGATTTCGAACGCTGTACCGATAAAGCCTGTCATGGGAATCAGCTCGAAGCGCGCGATACAAAACAGAACCAAGGCCACCAGTACCGAGGTGGTGAAAGCACGGTTCGTGACGCGGTCCCAATAGAAGCTGACGATCACGGGGAAAACGATGGCCCCCCACAAGGCCCCCACAAACACCAACATCACGAGAATGTCGAGCTTGAGGCTGGCGAACAGCACACCGATCAGCGAGGCCACGATCATGGTGAGACGTCCGAGCATCAACATGACCCGGGGGTTCACGCGGCCCCGCGCCAGATTCTTGCCGTAGATGTCAGTCATCATGATGGCCGAGAGGGCGGCAAGGTCGGAGTCCGCGGTGGACGACAATGAACCGATCACCACCGCACCATAGCCGATGGTGGCGGTGATGAAAGTGGGCTTGATGAGGTCTTCACGCACGGCGAACAAGCGCTGGGCGATGGTCTGGTTGCCGATAGCGTAGGCCAGCACCGCCACAAAGAAGGGCGCGCCCTGGCGCAG
>JAJUJN010000395.1 GCA_029265335.1 Alcaligenaceae bacterium | reverse complement strand
GAACTTCCTCAGTTTTGCTTCGTATGGACTGGACGGTTTTGCCCACGCGGCCGAAACCCTGAGCGGCTCCGCCGTAGGCCAACGCAATGCCGAGCGCCTCAAGCGCGTGATTCGCGTGTGCTTTGTGTGGGGTCTGGTGGGCTCGCTGCTCTATTTGCTGGTGTACGCCTTTGGCGGCACAGGCCTGATTCGCTTGCTCACCGATCAGCCCGACATTGCCCGGGTGGCAGATCAGTATTTGATTTGGGCCGTGCTGGCGCCGGTGGTGTCGATGCCGGCCTACTTGTACGACGGCGTGTTCATAGGCGCCACGCGCACCCGGCCCCTGATGCTCATCATGATCGCGTGCTCGCTCACGTTTCTGGCCCTGTCGCTGCTCTTGCTACCCGTGTGGGGGAATCACGGTTTGTGGATCTCGTTTCTGATCTTCAATGCATTGAGGGGTGTGGGGCTGAGAACGGCCTTGCGGCCAACGATCTTGCGAAGAATGGCGAGCGCTTAATTCAGGTATTCCTGCACGGAATGGCTGGCCTCGCTAGAGTGGCTTGGCGACCGGAGAGTCGTCAACTGTCAAGGAGGGGGCCGTCATGATGAAGCAATACGTTCGATTCCGCCGTTTCAGCGCGGGTGTGGTTGGCGCGCTGGGCTTGTGTCTGGGTTCTGTCGCGTGGGCACAAGCCTCGGATGGAGCGGCAAGGGGTTATCCGGAACAACCAATTCGGCTGCTGATCGGGCAGGCACCGGGGGGCGCGGTCGAGACCGTTGCCCGTTGGTTGGCCGAGCGGCTCGGCGAGGCACTCGGGCAGAACGTGGTTGTCGAGAGTCGTTCGGGAGCTGGCGGGATGATTGCCGCCGGCGCAGTCGCAAGAGCGGCGCCGGATGGCTACCAATTGGGACTTTTCGACGTGGGTGCCCTGGTGGTCAGTCCGATTCTTCAGGAATCGGTCGACTACGATCTGGAAGATTTCGATTATCTGGGAACCGTGGCGCTCGTACCTCTGGTGATGGTGGCCAATCCGTCGGTCTCGTTTTCCGATCCCGCGCAGGTGGCGCAAGCGGCGCGTGAGCAGCCGGAGGCATACACCTACGGTTCGGCTGGCGTTGGGAGCCCGCCGCATTTGGCCTTTGCCGCGTTCCTGCAAGCTTCGGGTGCACCGATCACGCATGTGCCATACCGCGGCGGTGCGCCGGCACTGATGGCGGTGGTGGCCGGTGATGTCCACTACACCTTCATCGACATCAATCTGGCCAATCAATATGCGCAGAGTGAGCGGGTAAAGCCGATTGCGATCTCCACGCTCCAGCGTCATGTCGCCATGCCGGATCTGCCAACTTTCGATGAGTCCGGGCTCGAGGGTTTTGAATTCACTCCCTGGCTGGGTCTGGCCGGTCCGGCAGGCTTGCCGGCCAATGTGGTGGAGCGGCTGAATGATGCGTTGCGCGTGGTGCTCGAAGAGTCGGGTCGTAGTCGCGCATAAGGCGCGGGGAAAGCGGCCGAGCGTACCGGCTGCTCTGCGACGTGTGGCAGCGCCGGTTCAGTTCGCTCGCAGTGGCCAGGGCTCAGAGTTCGCGGGTGTTGTCGATTTCGCCGTGTTCGTTGACTTCTTCCAGACGCACTTTGAACCCCCAGAGCCGACGCAGGTGCTTCATCACTTCATCGGCGTCGTCGGGGGCGAGAAGGCGGCCACGCAGTTGCTGATGGCGGAGGATAAGGGTGCGATCGCCGTCGCGCCGGTAGCGCCATACCTGGATGTCGGGCACTAGGTTGTCGCGGTCGTATTGGGCCGACAACAGCTGGCGCACGCGGCGGTAGCCGTCGTCGTCGTGGATGGCGTCGATGCGCAACTGCGGTTCGTATTCGTGGTCGGCCACGGCAAACAGGCGAAATTCGCGGATGAGGCGCGGCGAGAGGAACTGAGAAATAAACGATTCGTCTTTGAAGTTGCGCATGGCAAAGTCGAGCGTGGTGAGCCAGTCGGAGCCGGCAATGTCGGGAAACCACGCCCGATCTTCGTCGTTGGGATCTTCGCAGATGCGGCGGATATCGCGCATCATGGCAAAGCCCAGCGCATAGGGGTTCATGCCCGAGTAAGCCGGGTGGTCGAAGCCCGGTTGCGCCACCACGCTGGTGTGGTTTTGCAGCACCTCCAGCATCACCCCGTCGTGAACCTGCCCCTGATCGTAGAGGTGATTCATGAGGGTGTAGTGCCAGAAGGTAGCCCAGCCTTCGTTCATCACCTTGGTGTGCATCTGCGGGTAGAAATACTGGCCCAGCTTGCGCACAATGCGTACCAGCTCTTTTTGCCATGGCTCGAGCCGGGGCGCGTGTTTTTCGATGAAATACAGCAGGTTTTCTTCGGGCTCGGGCGGATACACGTCCGCCACCGGGTGCTTGCGCCCGCGTTGTTCCGGCGTTTCGGGCAGAGTGCGCCAGAGATCATTGAATTGCAGGCGCGCGTGCTCTTCGCGTTCGGCCTGGCGAGCGGCCTCTTCAGCCAGCGAGGGCGGGCTGGCGCGGTGAAAACGGTCAACGCCATG
>JAJUJN010000109.1 GCA_029265335.1 Alcaligenaceae bacterium | reverse complement strand
GACGTTGCGCTTGCCGGTTTGTAGCACTTCTTGGCCCTGGCCGTGGCCGCGCACTTCGGCCGAGGGGCTGCACACGCGCATCAGCTCGAACGGCAGCCGGTAGACTTCGCCGTTGCTGAAGGCCACTTCGAGCTCACGCGACCGGCGGTGCAGTACCAGGCGTTCGGGCACGGGAGCCGCTTGAGAACTTGGCGTTGACATCGTCATATACCTGTCATATTTCAGCCATATCATGTTTGGCATTATCAGGTCATCATAACGCCGTCATGTCCAGTACCGTTCTAGTCGTTGAAGACGAACCCGCCATCCAGGAGCTGATTGCCGTCAACCTCGGTTTTGCCGGCCATAAGGTGCTGCGCGCCGACGACGCCGAGCAGGCGCAGTTTCTCATTTCGGCCGAGCTGCCCGATCTCATACTGCTCGACTGGATGCTGCCGGGGGCATCAGGGTTGAACCTGGCGCGCAAGCTGCGCGCCGACGAACGCACCCGCGACATCCCTCTCATCATGCTCACCGCCAAGGGCGAGGAACAAGACAAGGTGGATGGGTTGGAAGCGGGCGCCGACGACTACATCACCAAGCCTTTCTCACCCAAGGAACTTATGGCCCGCATCAAGGCGGTGCTGCGTCGCCGCGCGCCGCAGCTCACTGACGATCGCATCGAAGGGGCTGGGCTGGTGCTTGATCCCGCCACGCACCGTGTGAGTGGCAATGGTCAGGGGCTTACCGTGGGGCCCACCGAGTTTCGCCTGCTGCATTACTTCATGGCTCACCCGGAGCGCGTTTTCTCGAGGGGTCAATTGCTCGACAACGTCTGGGGCGACCACGTCTTCGTGGAAGAACGAACGGTCGACGTGCACATCCGGCGGCTGCGCAAGGCCTTGGAGCCTACAGGCCACGATCGCCTCGTGGAAACCGTCAGGGGAAGCGGCTATCGCTTCACCTTCCGGCCTGGCCAAGTATGATTACGAGCTGCATTTCCGCACATTCCGTGGGTCAGCCTCAGCGCTAGGCCGAAAGTTCGTTGGCCGAGGTTCGGCCGGAGTCGCAGCTCGATATGGTCTGGCTACGCAACCTCTTCCTCTTGCTTGTCGCCGCAGTGCTCGCTTTGCTGGTGAATGCCCTCCTGGGTGGGCAGTCCGGCTGGTGGGTGTTCACCTTCTGCACGCTGGCGCTGCTCACCATTCATCTGCGCAACCTGGCGCGGGCGCTGGCTTGGTCGCAGCAGCTCGATCGCAGCCCACCCACGGCGGCAGGCAGTTGGGGCGAAACGCTCACGCGTTTGCATCGCTTCCTGCGTCGCCGCGAACGCGAACTCAGCGAATCCCGCGAAACCCTGCATCAATGGCTGGCTGCTGCACAGGCATTGCCAGACGGTGTCGTGGTGCTGGATTCTCAATTACAGATCGAGTGGTGCAACCGAGAAGCCTGTCGCCTGCTGGGTTTGCGCTTTCCGGCCGATCGCGGCAATCAGTTGCTCAACCTGGTGCGCAGCCCCGAATTCGTGGTTTACGCGCAGAGCAATGAATGGTCCGCGCCTACTGTGGTGCCGGCGCCGGGCAGCACCGAACTGACCTTGCGCGTGCAGTTCGTGCCCTACGGTCGTGAGCAGCGTTTGTTGGTGGTGCGCGACGTCACCCAAACCCAGCGGATCGAAAATATGCGTCGCGAGTTCGTGGCGAATGTCTCACACGAGCTGCGTACGCCACTCACAGTGTTGGCGGGATTTCTGGAAACTCTCGATGAAGCTCCCGACCACGCCCTCAGTCCTGAGCAGACCCGTCGCTATCTTTCGATGATGCGCGATCAGGCGGGGCGCATGCAGAATATCGTTTCTGATCTTCTCACCCTGTCCACGCTCGAGTCCACTCGCATGGCTCTGGCGCCGGGTGCGGCGTCGGTGCCCGCCTTGCTGGCCAGCGTTCGGGAGCAGGCAGAAGCCCTGTCGGCTGGCGCGCATCCGCTTACCTGGCAGGTGGCCGAAGAGGTGGATATCGAGGGCGTGGCCAGTGAGCTCAGCTCGGCGTTCACCAACCTGGTGACCAATGCCGTGCGTTACACCCCGCCTGGCGGACGCATCGAGATCCGCTGGCAGGCCACCGCCGAGGGCGGCGCTGAGTTTGTGGTGATCGATGCTGGCGAAGGTATCGCGCCCAAACATATCGACCGTCTTACCGAGCGCTTCTATCGGGTAGACCGCGGGCGTTCACGCGCCTCGGGCGGCACCGGACTGGGTCTGGCCATCACGCGACGAGTGGCTTTACGTCACGACGCCGAATTGGCGATCAGTAGCGAACTGGGAGTGGGCAGCACCTTCCGCCTTGTGTTTCCGGCTGAGCGCAGGTGGCCCCGGTTCAGTGAACAAGCACCCGCTCCCCAGGCGCCGACTTTGCCCACAGCGCCCTTATCCGCGGGGGAGTCGAGTGCCAGGAAGGCTGCTGCAATCGATGGCGACACGCCGGCGATCGCGCAGCCGAACGGCAGTGAGCTCGCCACCCCAGATGCAGCCGGTGTCGATGGCCAGGACACGCGGTGAGTCGAGCAGGCCAAGGGTAGACCAGTGGCCGAACACCACAGTGACATCGGCGGTGCGCCGCCCCGGCACGGTATACCAGGGCTGGAAACCAGGCGGAGCTGCGGCCGCCGAGGCCTTGCTGGTGAACTCCATCACGCCATCGGCACTGCAAAAGCGCAGGCGGGTGAGGGCGTTCACAATCACCCGCAAGCGATCGACGCCGCGCAGATCATCCCGCCAATGATCGGGCTGGTTGCCGTACATGTCGTGCATGAAACTGCGCCAGTTGGGGCCCCGCAACACGGTTTCCACTTCGTTGGCCAGCGCCATCACGGTGTCGGCCGTCCATTGCGGCAGCACTCCAGCGTGCACCATGAGGTGATCGGCGGTACGCACCGCGAGTGGCTGATAACGAATCCAATCAATCAGCTCGGCAGCGTCTGGGGCGTCGAGGATTTCACGCAGGGTGTCACCGGGTTTGAGTGAACGGGCGCCGGCCACCACCCCGAGCAAATGCAGATCGTGATTGCCCAGTACCGTTTGGGCGCGCTCACCCAGAGCCCGCACGCGCCGCAGGGTTTGCAGCGATTGAGGCCCACGGTTCACGAGGTCGCCGGCGAACCAGAAAGTGGTATCGGCGGCCGCCAGTTCGGGCCGCGCCAGCAACCGCTCCAACGCTTCGCCACATCCTTGAAGATCGCCCACTGCCCACAGCGAGGCTGGGGTTGCACTGGACACCGCCTGGCTCACACCGGGCCCTGGCTTTGAATGAGCCCTTCGGTGGGTGAGCTGGGTTGGGCACTGTAGAGCTTGCGCGGCATGCGGCCCGCCAGGTAAGCCGCGCGGCCTGCCTCGACCGCGTGGCGCATGGCCTTGGCCATGAGGATGGGATCCTGGGCTGCAGCAATGGCGGTGTTCATGAGCACGCCGTCGCACCCCAGTTCCATGGCAATGGTGGCATCACTGGCCGTGCCCACGCCCGCATCGACCAGCACGGGCACCCGAGCCTGGTCGATGATCAGGCGCAAATTCCAGGGGTTGAGAATGCCCATGCCCGAACCGATGAGCGACGCCAGGGGCATGACCGCGACGCAGCCGATGTCTTCGAGCATGCGGGCCTGGACGGGGTCGTCGGTGCAATACACCATCACCTGGAACCCTTCATCGACCAGAGTTTTTGCCGCGGCCAGGGTTTCGGGCATATTGGGAAAGAGGGTGTGAGGATCGCCCAGCACCTCGAGCTTTACCAGGGTGTGGCCATCCAGCAGCTCGCGCGCCAGGCGCAGGGTGCGCACGGCGTCTTGTGCGTTATAGCAGCCTGCCGTGTTGGGCAGCAGGGTGTAGCGATCGGCAGGCAGGTAGTCGAGCAGATTGGGCTCGTCGGCCTTCTGCCCCAGGTTGGTGCGGCGGATGGCCACGGTAACGATCTCGGCGCCGCTGGCGTCAAGCGCTTCACGGGTTTGTTCAAAGTCGCGATACTTGCCAGTGCCTACCAGGAGGCGGGAGCGAAATGCTCGACCGGCGATTTCCAGGGGTGCGTTTGCTGTCATGGGTGAGTGAGGTGTGAGGCCGAGCTGGGCCGTCATTATGCGGCCGCTCCGGCAAGCCTGGGATGGGGCCGGAGCGGATGGGGTTCAGGTGCGATGATAGATCGCCGCACCACGTTGGCGGAATTCCACGGCTTTTTCGACCAGCCCGCGCTGGCGCGCAGCTTCTGGGTCGAGCTGCTGCTGTTCGGCGTAGGCGCGCACTTCCTGGGTGATCTTCATGCTGCAGAAGTGCGGGCCGCACATGGAGCAGAAGTGTGCCACCTTCATCGCCTCCTTGGGCAGGGTTTCGTCGTGGAACTCCCGGGCGGTGTCGGGATCGAGCCCAAGGTTGAACTGATCTTGCCAGCGAAATTCGAAACGCGCCTTCGAGAGCGCATTGTCGCGAATCTGGGCCCCGGGGTGACCCTTGGCGAGATCAGCGGCGTGAGCTGCGATCTTGTAGGTGATGATGCCTTCTTTGACGTCTTGCTTGTTGGGCAAACCAAGGTGCTCTTTGGGCGTGACATAACACAGCATGGCGGTGCCGTACCAGGCGATGTTGGCGGCGCCGATGCCCGAGGTGATGTGGTCGTAGCCCGGAGCGATGTCGGTGGTGAGGGGGCCGAGCGTGTAGAAAGGCGCCTCGTGACAGTGCTTGAGCTGTTCGGTCATGTTCTCTCGGATGCGCTGCATCGGCACGTGTCCCGGCCCTTCGATCATTACCTGCACATCGTGCTGCCAGGCGATCTGGGTGAGTTCGCCCAGCGTTCGCAGTTCGGCGAACTGAGCCTCGTCGTTGGCATCGTAGATAGAGCCGGGCCTGAGCCCGTCGCCCAGCGAGAAGCTCACATCGTAAGCCTTCATGATGGCGCAGATTTCTTCGAAATGTTCATACAGAAAGCTTTCGCGATGGTGAGCCAGGCACCATTTGGCCATGATCGAGCCGCCGCGCGACACAATGCCGGTGAGTCGATTGGCGGTAAGGGGCACGAAAGCCAGGCGCACGCCGGCGTGAATGGTGAAGTAGTCCACGCCTTGTTCCGCCTGCTCGATCAGGGTGTCGCGGAAAATCTCCCAGGTGAGTTCCTCGGCCTTGCCGTCTACTTTTTCGAGCGCCTGATAGATAGGCACGGTGCCAATCGGCACCGGGCTATTGCGGATGATCCACTCACGGGTCTCATGAATATGCCTGCCGGTAGAAAGATCCATCACCGTGTCGCCGCCCCAGCGAATCGCCCAGGTCATCTTTTCCACTTCTTCGCCGATGGACGAAGTGACGGCCGAGTTGCCGATGTTGGCGTTGACCTTCACCAGAAAGTTTCGACCGATGATCATCGGTTCGCTTTCGGGATGATTGATATTGGCGGGGATGATCGCTCGTCCGCGCGCCACTTCGCTGCGCACGAATTCGGGAGTGATCTGCGCCGGGAGCTCCGCACCGAAGGCGACGCCTGGGTGTTGTTGCATCAGTACTCGGGCGAGCCGTTCGCCCTGCGCACCGCTCGCCCGCAGGGCGTCGACGTAGCGTTCGCGCCGGAGATTCTCACGGATGGCCACGAACTCCATTTCGGGCGTGATGATGCCACGGCGGGCGTAATGCATCTGGGTAACGTTGGCCCCAGGCTTTGCCCGTCGCGGCTCACGGCCCAGGCCAAAGCGCAGAGCCTGAGTGCGGGTGTCGTGCAAACGTTCGCGTCCGAAGGCGCTGCTGGGCCCTGACAGCGCTACGGTGTCGTTGCGCTCGGCAATCCAGGGGGCGCGCAGAGGCGGCAGGCCCCGGCGAATATCGATGCTGACATCCGGGTCGGTATAGGGGCCGCTGGTGTCGTAGAGGGTTATGGGCGGGTTGACTTCGCCGCCAAAATTCGTGGGTGTGTCGGCTTGACTCACTTCGCGAAAGGGCACGCGAATGTCGGGCCGTGAGCCGATTTCGTAAATTTTGCGGGATTGAGGAAAAGCGGCAACTGCAGCGTTGTCAACCGTGGCTTCGACGGCAACAAACTCGGTTTTGGCGGGCATGGTGAGCTCCAGAAGAATTGATGGAGCCGAAAGAAAGGAGTCGGTAGCAGCCAGAAGGGGGCGCCCGACTGGCCATGGAGCGCTCCCTGTTTCGGCATTATCCGTACAGGTACGAAGGGTGTCATCTCACCCCGAGCTGGTAACAACTCGAGGACCCCTGCGATTCCTGCGCCCAGTATAACCAAGCTGTTGTGCGGGCGATACGGCAGGAAGAAAAATTCAGCTGGCGTGTCGGTCGCTCGTTCGCGGCGTTATGATGCAGCTCGCGCGTTCAGCCACAAGCTCAAAATGCCTGCCAACTGGACGCTCTTTCTCTTCTTCGGCGCATGTTTTCATGGTCACCCGCTTTCATCTCACCCGGGTCGTGTTTCAGCTTCGCTGGTGGTTGCTGGCGGGAGCTTTAGCTTGCGCTCTGATGTGGTGGGCCGTGCTGTGGCCAGCAACGGGCGTTCGTGCCTCCTTGTGGGCTCATTTGCCCGGAATGGCGCCGCTGCTGGTGCTGACCATCGGGCTCCTCTGGTGGGGCTACGTCAGGCGCCTGCCCAGTCTGCGTGAAGCAGAAGCTCAGGCCTGGCAGCGCGCCATGGCCGACTCCGCGCTGCCCACCTTGCTGCTCGATGGCAACGCGAGTGTGGTGGTGGCCAATCGGGCTTGTGGTCACTTGCTCGGCAGGCCGTCTCGACAATTGGTGGGCGTTGCACTGGCCGATCTCTGTACCGATGTCGATCTCACGCCAATCACCGACAACAGTGCGCCGCGAGTGCTTGAATGGCGTGTGCAAACGGCCCAAGGCAAGGGGCGCTGGCTGCAGCTGTGGTTGAGCCCCGTGCAGGATGTGAGCGGTATCGCCTGGCTGGGGCATTTCATCGATATCGATGCGCAGAAACAAGTGGCCAGCCTGCAGAGCGAAACGCTTGCCAGTCTGCACGCACGCTCG
>JAJUJN010000122.1 GCA_029265335.1 Alcaligenaceae bacterium | reverse complement strand
CGTCCGCCGCTCGCGCAGCCCGACCCAATGCGGATGCGTATGCAGAGGGGGATCCACCAACGGAATGGGTCGAACCCGCGAGTCTGGCACGTGAGCGGTGTCGGCCACCACGCCCAAGCCCAAACCCTGCGCCACCGCTTCGCGTACGGCTTCGCGACTTCCCATTTCGAGCGTGTGGCGAATGGTCACGCCGGCGCGCGCCAACGCCTGTAGAAAGACTCGGCGCGTGGTGGAGCCTTCTTCCCGCAGAACAAACTCTTCGCCTTCGAGCTCGCTCAGGCGCACGGCGCTCTGCTTGGCCAGCTGATGATGTCGGGGGGCCACCAAGACCAAGGACTGACGACGATAGGGAATGGAGAAGAAGCGGTTGTCATCCACTGCGTGCAACACCAGGCCCAGCTCACGTTCATGGGTGGCGATGCGGTTCACCACCTGCCGCGAGTCCCCAAGGCTCACGGCAACTCGCACCCGAGGATGGCGATGCCGGAATCGCACCAGCAGCGGGGTGATGTTGTAAGGGCCGATAGCCGCCAGCCGCAGCAGGCCCACATGGTCTTGCTGGCTGCCATGCAGCAGGGTGGCCGCGTCCAGTTCGGCCTGTACCAGCCGCTGCGTGGCGTCGCGCAGCAAATGGCCGAACTCGGTGAGCTCAAGGCGACGCCCACGGCGATGGAACAGTTCCACACCGTAGTGCAACTCCAGATTGGCGATATGCGCGGAAATCGTGGGCTGCCGGCAGCCCAGGTGTTGCGCCGCTGACGACATGCTGCCGTAACGGGCTGTTGCGTCGAAGGCGCGGAGCTCGGCCGGGGAAGGTGGACGTATAGACATAGCCTATACGGTAGTGGTCAAAGGTGACGGCTTCGTTAATGTGAGTGTCACGCGGCGGGATCATAGTTGCGGCTATCAGGGCACATCGTCCTGTTCGTTTGGAGTTGTGATGTCCAACCTTCATTCACCTGCCGCAGCCGTGAGCACCCAAGGGCTGGAAGTGACATATCCCAATGGCACCCGCGCCCTGAAAGCCCATTCGCTGACGTTTCAACGTGGCAGTTTCAACGTGCTGCTCGGTTCTTCGGGTGCCGGCAAGTCGAGCCTCATGCGCTCGCTCAATGGACTGGTCAAGCCTTCAGCAGGCCGCGTTGTGGCCGACGGCATTGGCAACTTGGCAGACACGCGAGCCCTGCGCTTGCACCGACGCCAGACCGGCATGATCTTTCAGCATCACCATTTGATCGGTCGCTTGAGCGTTCTCAACAACGTTCTCATGGGGCGTCTGGGTTATCACCGTGGGCTGGCAGCCTTCAAACCTTGGTCGCGCGCAGAGAAAGACCTGGCCCTGCAGGCGCTCGAACGCGTGGGTTTGATCGACCATGCGCTCAAGCGAGCCGACCAGCTCTCGGGCGGTCAACAGCAACGTGTGGGCATCGCCCGCGCACTCGTGCAGCAACCTCGCATCCTGTTGGCTGACGAGCCGGTGGCAAGCCTCGATCCCGCGACTGCCAGCCGGGTGCTGTCGCTGCTTCACGATATCTGTCGACTCGACGGCCTTACCGCGGTGGTGAGCCTGCACCAGGTGGAGCTCGCCCGTCGTTACGGTGAGCGCATCGTGGGGCTCAGCGGCGGCGAAGTGGTGTTCGATGGCACCCCCGAAGAGCTCACCGCCGAGCGAGCTGCCGACCTCTACAACCAGGCGCGCCCAAGCCGAGCCGAGGTTCCCGAAAGCCGGCCCGAATTGGCAATCGTCCCAACACCTACCTATCTCGAAACTTCCGGAGTATTGTCATGACATTTGTTCGCTCATTCGCCCATGGTCTGGCTGCTGTGGCCCTGGCCAGCACCTTTGCCGCGGTCAGCGCCGAAGGCAAGGACCCCGATACCTTGCGTGTGGCGCTGCTGCCCGACGAGAACGCAGCGACTCTCATCCAGAACGCACAGCCGCTCAAGGTCTATCTGGAGGATCGCCTCGACAAGAACATCGAGCTGATTGTGACTACCGACTATTCGTCGATGATCGAGGCGATGCGATTCGGTCGCATCGAGGTGGCCTATTTTGGGCCGTTGTCATATGTTCTCGCCAAGTCGCGGGCGCCCGAGATCGAGCCTTTCGCCGTGGGTGTGGAAAACGGCGCTCCTACTTACCGTTCCATCATGATTGCCCAGGTGGATGGGCCGGTGCAGTCGTTGGCAGACGTACAAGGCAAGAGTTTCGGTTTTGGCGACCAGGCCTCAACCTCCAGCCACTTGGCGCCGCGAGCACACATTCTCAAAGCCACGGCGCTCGAAGGCGAGGTGGATTACAAGCCAGTGCATCTGGGCACACATGACGCAGTGGCGCGAGCCGTGCAGGCGGGCCAGGTGCCGGCGGGCGCCCTGTCGGAACCCATCTATCTCACCCTGGTGGAACGCGGCATGGTCGACGCCGACCGTATCAAGGTGCTGGATTATTCCGACCCGATTCCCAACTACCCCATGGTGATGCAAGGCGATCTGGCGCCAGCTCTGGCAGAACAGATCACGGCGGCCTTCCTTGAAGCCGATGATGCCGAAGTGCTGGAGGCCTTCCGCGTCGATGGCTTCCAGGCCATTGATGACAGCGGCTACGACGTGTTGCGCGAAATGGGCACTTTGCTGAAGCTGGATCTGGGGCAGTCATGAGTGCAAGCACGACAGCGCTGGCGGACACCATACTCGCAGACGCTCGTCGTCAGGCGTGGCGACGAGCCGGCGGCGTCGCAGTGGTCATTGCGATCTGCTTGGCGTCGCTCGCAGTCACTGGGTTTTTTGATGCCGAGCGCCTGTACGAGGGCCTACCGGCCCTCGGGCAACTGTTTGCCGAGATGGTGCCGCCCGACTTCAGTCGCTGGCGCAATTGGATTCAGCCCTTGTTCGACACCTTGGCCATGTCCATAGCGGGTACAGCGCTGGCGGTGCTGCTTTCGTTGCCGCTGGCGTTGCTGGCGGCGCCCAACACGGCGCCCAATCCGGTGCTGTATCGGTTCGTGCGCGTGTTGCTCGCGCTGCTGCGCTCCGTGCCCGAGATCATTCTGGGCATTATTTTTGTGGCCGCGGTGGGTTTTGGCGCTTTGCCGGGCGTGCTCGCGCTGGCGCTGCACTCGGTAGGCATGGTGGGCAAGTTTTATGCCGAAGCCATTGAGCATGTCGACCCCAAACCTCTGGAAGCCGCGCGTGCCGCTGGCGCCAGTCATTGGCAAGTAATCACGCACGCGGTATTGCCGCAGGTGCTGCCGCAGCTCGCCGACATCACGGTGTATCGCTGGGAATATCACTTCAGGGCGTCCGCCGTTCTCGGCATTGTCGGCGCCGGGGGCATCGGTTTTGAATTGATGGCAGCGTTGCGCCTCATTCAGTACGACCAGGTGTCGGCCATCTTGCTCACCATCCTGGCCTGCGTGGTGGTGGTGGATGGCATCGGTGCGAGCTTGCGCAATCGGCTCAAGTAGAGCGTTGCACGCCCGGGCTGCTGGGTTCGGGCGTGCTCGGCACTGTCCCTTTCTTGGAAGAATCTTTATGTCACATCATTTCGTGGTAACTCACTCGGTGCATGCCGAGGTGGCTCATCGCCTGGCCGAATTGGGGACGGTCGATATCAATCCTCATCGCGAACCGTGGGCTCCCGCCGAATTACGGCGCCGCTTGAAAAGCGCCACTGCCCTGTTGAGCTTCATGACGGATAGCGTAGACGCCGACCTTCTGGCTGCGGCTCCTCGTCTGCAGTTGGTGGCGTGTGCGCTCAAAGGCTTCGACAACTTTGATGTGGTCGCTTGCACTGACGCCGGCGTGTGGGTGAGCATCGTGCCCGACCTCCTGACTGAGCCCACCGCCGAGTTGGCCGTGGGCCTGGCGATCGCCTTGGCCCGACATGTGCGCGCAGGTGACGCTTTGGTGCGCAACGGCGAGTTCCAGGGTTGGCGTCCCCAGCTCTATGGCACGGGCCTGGCGGGAGCGACGGTGGCAGTGGTGGGCATGGGCGCGGTCGGGCAAGCCATTGTGTCGCGCCTGCACGGATTTGGTTGTGAACGTGTTTGGGGAGTGGACCCGTTCGTTACCGACCCGCGTGCGCCGTCGGTATCGCTGGAGCATGCTCTGGCTCACGCTCAGTATGTATTCCTGGCTGCGCCTCTACTGCCAGAAACTCATCACCTGATCGGCGACCACAACCTGGCTGGCGTGCGCGAGGGTCAGTTACTGATCAATGTCGGTCGCGGCTCGGTGGTCGATGAAACCGCCGTGGCCGAGGCTCTGGCTAGTGGGAAGCTAGGCGGTTACGCGACCGACGTGTTTGCCTTCGAAGACTGGGCCTGGCCGAAACGTCCGCGCCGCATAACGCAAGCGCTGTTGGACGATCCCGCCACTTTGTTCACGCCCCATCTGGGTTCAGCCGTGAGCGCCGTACGGCTGGCCATCGAGCATCGTGCTGTAGACAACATCGAAGCCCTGGTGAAAGGCTCAAAGCCGGGCGATGCCATCAATCGGCCAGGGCCTCAGCTTGAACCGCGCTCTGGTCGCTCGCTAATGAGCGCGTAGCACCGTACGAAAGCCAATGTGCGAAGTGCCGAGATCGACCTCGTGCGGGTGCCGGGAGGTGCTGCGGTAACGGCTGCAGTAGTTGTCGGCACAAAGGTAGGAGCCCCCTTTGATCACGTGCACTGGGGCCGTAGTACTGCGTTGGAGGCCCTGCCATTCGTCGTAGGGCCGACCATGGCCATGCGCCTGGCGCGCACCCGTGTAGGTGTCTTCGGTCCATTCCCATACGTTGCCGATCATGTCGTGCAGGCCCCAGCTGTTGGCGGGGAAGCAGCCCACCGGGGCACGCTCGGCGTAGCCGTCGTCGGCCGCGTTGACAGCCGGGAAGACCCCTTGCCAGTAGTTGGCCTCGGGGCGCCCGTCGGGGTTGCGGGGTTCATCGTTGACGCCCTCGGGCTGCCCTTGCCCGCGAGCCGCCCACTCCCATTCGGCCTCGGTGGGGAGGCTGCGGCCCAGCCACTGGGCATAGGCTCGTGCATCGGCGAGTGTTACGTGCACCACGGGGTGATGCTGGCGGTCGGCAACATGGCTGTTGGGGCCCTCGGGCTGTTGCCAGTTGGCGCCGGCCACATAGTGCCACCAGGGTGTGCCCGCCGGGGCTTTGGGCGGCGGTGCGCGAAACACCGCTGCACCGCCTTCGCGTTCGGCTTCGGTGACATAGCCCGTGGCCGCCACGAATTGCGCGAATTGGGCGTTGGTGACCTCGGTGCGGTCGATCCAGAAGGCACGCAGGGTAGCCGAACCGTTGGGTCGTTCATCGGGGTAGCCGGCCAAGGTTCCTGGCGTGAAGCTGCCGCCCGCCACATGCACCATGCCGGCGTGACGCACGGCGGGAAAACCTGGTGGCAGGCCGTTGCCTTCGGTACAGGCAAGCATCGGTGAACTGGCGGCGGTGGCCAGGCGAACCTCGTGAAGATGCTGCAGCCAGGCGTGGCCAGCCCACGCGAGCACTGCCACTCCGGCGACGGCCGTTGCCCCGATTGCAAGCTTTGGTGCCATGCCTGGCTCCCGATCCAAGGAATTGATGGTGAGGAGTAATCATGCCACAGCGCCAGGCCCGCACCCAAGGCGCGCACGAGGCTAAACTCCCCGCATACGGAGAGTTGGCCTTGAAACATCGTATCTGGCGCAAAATCAACGCGCAGGCGCATTGGCTGCTGGCATTGGCAGTGCTGATCAGCGGGCTTTGGTTCATTTCACCCTTGGTACAGGGCGTGCTGAGCGGCACCCACCAGGTGTGGTTCTCGCAGAACTCGTGGCGCGAGGTGCTCGATGCCATAGGTCTCGCACAACTGCCGCGCGTGGTCATCGCGCTATCGCTGGTGCTGATGTCGGTAGGGCTGCTCGTGCGGGCTCGAGTGGCCTGGATTTTTACGTTGGTGATGCTGCTCCCGGCGATCTTCATCGACTACTACACAAAAAAACCGGCACCTTCCCGCCCGACGTCATCTACAACGCGGTGCTGTTCCTGCTCTTGCTGCGCTATGGCTCCGTTTACGGTCGCAGCAGCGTGGCAGCGGGTACGCTGTTTGCTCTATCGGCGCTGGCTTCCTTGATCTGGTATGCCATTCTTGGCTCGCTTTATCTTGGCCAGGAGTTTGCCCCGGGTATTCTCACCCTCACCGACGCGCTCTACTTTTCGCTGGTCACCATCCCTACCGTGGGCTACGGTGACATCGTGCCGGTGAGCCCCACGGCGCGGTTGTTCGTGGTGTCGGTTATCTTGCTGGGCGTTACGGTGTTCACCACGGCTCTGGGCGCCATCATCACGCCGGCCGCGGCAGGTGCGTTCCGGCAGATAATGCAGCGCAATTCGAGGCTCTCCATGAAAAAGGACCACATCATTCTGTGCGGCGCCACATCGCTCGCCCTTACCCTTCACCAGAACCTCACTGCTCGCGGAGAAAATGTCACGGTTATCGTGAAGCCGGGTGTGGCCCACAGCTTCCCGCACGATACCGACCTTCTGGTGGGGGATGCCGCCAGCGAAGAAGTGCTGATTCAAGCAGGCGTCAAGCAGG